>CAZCHB010000093.1:0-7739 GCA_964498235.1 uncultured Planctomycetales bacterium | reverse complement strand
GCAAAAGCAACGTCTTCACTTTCAGGAGAAACCAAAACATCGCTTCTGCTCTTCTCACAGTCTTTCATTGCTTCTGATAATAATTCCATGTCCGCAATAAGCCCTGTAAACTGAGCCGAAGCTTTCCCCTGAGGCTCGGTGGTCATGGCGCTATTTCCTAGTCCTTTAACCATCTCACGGCTCTTCTCTAAACTAATCTTGGTCTTAAGAAATAGCGTCTGTCCATCACTTGACCACTCGACATCATAAAACAAAAACTCTCTTGCCTTCAATTCCAGGATATCACGTATCATCTTAACATCTTGCTCACTAGGCTCCTTATTTGAAGAAAAACTAATCTCTGTAACCCCTCCTTCACCAGCCGCTACACTAATCCTCTCTAAATAGTTTGCTAATGCTGCTACGATGATTCTCGTATCATCAATCAGATCTTCATCCGCAGTTGGAACTATGCTAAGATTTCCATCAACAGGAATCAGCCGACCTTCCTTAGAAGACCAATCCCTAACTTGATAATATTCTCTACCATCAAAAGTAATCTTGGTAACGAGACCTTTAGCCACAACTTCTTTCTTACCATTAACATCACGAACTATCTTCACATATTTGTCTGGAAAACCGCTCATATAGGGTTCCCTTGCCTTCAAGCGCGTGCCTTGATTAACCGCACCACCATTTGTTTCTGCAGGCCTTAGCATCGTAACCGTTGCCCTATCGATGGCCCGGCTTACCACCCTACTTAAAGGAAGACTATTTAAAGACTGGGTCACGGTCATGGCAGAATTGCCGCGCTCAAATCCCCCCGCGAAATACTTGCGGGGGATGATTTGGTGGGTGAATTGGTCTTCATCATCCTTGATATAATTGTAAACGCCTTTTTTCACGGCCATAAGATATTCTTGATACACCGCTTCAATCGCTTGCGGAGCAATTTGATTTGCACCGGCGACCTTGTGCTTGTCAGCATAAACCTTGCCTAATAAGGACTCTCTTAGGGACTTTTTAAACCAGGTGGCCAAAAGCATGCCGCTGACCATCTGACGCAAAGGCGCGAAATTCTTGCCCGTGTTGACTTCTTTTTCAAGCTCGGGAAGAATAGTTTCTTTAATGATGGTTTGCGTTAGGTCTTTCCCCTCGGTTGCTCTCACATTAAACGGTTCGCCTGCTTGGCAGCCGGCTTGGGGACACTTCTTCTTAGAAGTGTCCCCTGGTCGGCTGAGGTTTTTAGCAACGGCTAAATAATCTTCTTCCACCATCACCTTCAAATGACTCTTGATGATCACCGCGCTGTCTTTATTCTCATAAACAACAGCTTCCTCAGGCATGATCCATACTTTATTAAAAGCATTGACCGGAATATTGGTATTACCAAATTTTTGATGCGCTTCGGCAAAAACCCTGTTCCAAAAGCTTTTACCCATGCCGCTCTCGGGATACATCAAGGACGAGGTGATCTGTTTTAAAAAATAATCCTGGGCCAAGAGATCCCGGCCCATTTCGGTTTTGCCAAAATTATCTTCAATGATACGGTTATGCTCATAAGGAGATAGGTTGACCCATTGGTCTTTATCGGGAATGGTCAATGCGGCCAAGAAATATTTAATCAGCTTATTGTATTCTTCCCTTTTTTCCTGGGGCGTAAGATTGCCATCCCCTTTATCGATTAAAAAATCAAACTTAAACGGATCATCGGGATGAATCGTCATGCCCTGCAAAAGGGCCGGCGTATAGGCGGTACTTAAAGCCACCATGGTGCCAGCCTTAGGCATGGCAGGAACAACCAACTCCCCTGCCATAACCGGCTTAAGGCCAAGGGCATTCATCCAAAATACCGCAATTAGAATGTAGATACATGGGGTTCTCATAATCTTAAGGAAAGTATACCCTATATAAGAACAGAATCAAGGCGGGAAAAGGCAAAACAGGAAAGCGTTTTCTTATAACTCAATTGATATGCTAACTTAATTAATGAGTATATTCACTCATCCTATTTAAGCCCTAAAAAATCTTTTAATACAACCATTGAGCGAATATTTATAATTCTTGGTATAAAACCAGGAGATTCTTCTAATTGCCGAAAAATAGATGGACTAATTTGAAATTGAATTGCTTGATTGTTATCTTTGATCTCAATAGCCTCTCTCACATTTAAATCGATACCTCCAGGGCTTTCCACCCCCATAGCCTTATCAAACTGCAACGGATTTAGAGGTTCACTTAAATCAATAATAGGACGTTTAATTTCTGTATCACGCGCCAAATGTTTTAATATTACATTTCTATGACATTGTGTTGTGTTGGCTTCATAACACATCAAACAAATGCTTCTTCCTTTAAAATCTCTCCCGATGGATTGATACGCTTCCCGTGCCTTAGCTGAAGCAATAAAGTGGTTTTCATATGCTGCCATGAATTCCGGATCATTTTCTCCCAATCGATGACCATCTCGCATCATAACAGGAGCCCCCAAATCCTTTAAATGAACATATTTTATTCCATTAGCCTTCAAGGCACTAGCCAGTCTTCCTGACGAATATTCAGCACGCCTACTAAAAGCATTTGCTCTGACATCAACTAAAACCTCTACATTTTGGGCCTTTAACATTCCAATAAAATCATCGATCCTTCTTTTTTCGTAACCTAAACCACCCACAAATTTAAACATAGGCTTTTCTTTAACCTCATTTGCATCTTCCGCCACTTCCATCACATGCTCATCGGGCAAAATGACCCCTAGATGATAAATCAAATTTTGAGAGCCTCTTGTCCTAACTCCGAATAAAGGTTCAATGTACTCCTGGTTGGAATATCCGCCAGTTTCAAATATTTTGACTCTTTTATCGCCAGATTGCCCTTCATAACCAAGACGCACTCCAAATTTCTTCATATCCCTAAATTTAGACCTCTTTACTGCGTCTAAAATCTCAACTTCAAAATTATGCCCCCTTAAATTCAAAGGCTGTTCCAAAAAAAGAATGGGGGTTCCATCCTCCAATTGTTTGATTTTGATCATGGCTGTTGCCATAATTGAATCTTTATTCTTTAATATGACCATCATTTTATTTCTCGAACCCAGATCATCCGTTAAAGTTGATACCTGCCTTGGATCCCCAAATGAATTAAAACAATTGATCAATTCAGGCCTTAACATCCCACGCTGCATAATCAATTCCGGCCTGGAAGTAAATTCAACCGTCAGCTGGTCAAATTGAGCGGTTTCAAACATAAATCGAACACCTTCAAGCAATTGATCGAGCTGTTCCGCTAAACCCGTCTCCTGTGCCCTAACTAATCTTCCCCTAACGCGCGGTATAACAGCTTTTAACCTTCCAACATCCTGCTTTCCAAATAATCCAAGACTTATATTATTTAACCGGTCATTTACAATAAGCCAATCTTGCAAATTAGCGTACTGTTCGATTCTTCTTTCAACATTCGCTAATAGATCTTCTTGTTTTGCTCCCTCTATTTTTTCATTTTTTAAGATTTCTGCTTGCTCAGCATCCAATAGACGGTTCTTGCCAAGTTGGTTTCTGATTTTCTCCAAATTCTGCCGCGCAAGACCCAACTGATTTCTCTTTGAAGATGGTTCATTTTTCCATTTGATAAATTCATCCAAGACCCAGACCCCATCAACATTCCTGATCAAATCATTGTCCTCATAAAATATTTTCTTGATTTGTCCCGCCAATCTTTCAACATCATCTTTATTGCGTTCGACGCTTAACTCAACTCGGCCAACGGCTACCGTTTCTTCCTTAGTAAATATTTCCCATAAAGTCTTATTATCTTTCATATATTCAACAAAATCACCAAACAGACGCGCTCCTCTCTGCTGATTTCTCCAAAACTCAAAATCATCATCGGCAACGTGATGAATAATTTCATCAAACTCCTGAGCCTGCCTGGTATATTTAGCGTCCATTAATTTTATACGTATTTGAAGGGCGACAATGACCTCTTCCAATCTAAAACGCCCAAATAATCGTTTCATTTGCTCTTCGGAGAGGCTCGGAAAAACAAATGACCTGCGCACAATGATGGCTTCCTCAAGTGCGTTCTGAAACGAAGCAATATTTCCTTTTATACACCTCGATATAATCTCTTTGATATTTGGCAAAGGTATCAGGTTTAATAAATTATTAAATACCCTTATCCTTTCCTCTAAAGGAATGGATCTATCATTAAAAATACCCCCATATTCCTCCATAATCCATCTAAAATCCTCCCTTACATCTTTCCGTCCAAAAGGATTATGTACAGATAATAAAGATTGTGCGATTTTCAGGAGTGTATTTCTTTTTTGCTGTTCTTTCTTATCGTAAGACTCTAGTATTTCACCAACCAAATCATAAATTATTTGGGTCGTTACTCCATTTTGATACCCCTTTGATACTTCGTACACAGGCAATAGTAAATAATCTGCATCAACCCCCATCAAAGCCTCTGGAATGTTCTCCAAAACATCATTAGATGCAACTCCATTCTTGGGTAACTCATCGGAGAATAACACCATAAGGCGCTCCAACCATTCTTTTCTTACATATTTATTTGATATACGGTTCAACGACGACATCAACGTTAAGATTCGATCATCTTGATGATCGACAATTTCAATAAGACTCTTAAGGCCGCTTAATTGTCCGGTCTCATAAAAGGACTCAGCCAATGCTAATATTTCTATCTTTTTTCTGATGGTCTTGGCTTTTTCATATAAGGGAAAGAAATACGCCAATGTTCTTTTTAAATCGTCATCTTTTAGTGTTCCAAAAAATTCTTCCATGGTCGGATCTTCCATGAATCCAGGAATAAGGGAAGCTAGGGATTGCGCATCAAATAAATCTACATCCTCATCAGAAGCTAAATCGCTCATAACAAAGTCAAAAACTCTCCGTTGTCTATTTAATCGCTCCATCTGAATCTCGGAAGCCGTACCAGCTGAAACAGCTTCTTCCAAGACTCTAAAAATTGCTTCACGCTCTTGAGCTTGTTCGATACTTTTAATTCTGAATTGTGTTTTATCTTGTGCCGCTTTTTGAAAAGTTTCTTCGTTAATGGCACCGCTCGCCTTAATGTATCCCCTATTTCTCAATTCTGCCCAAATTGCGGATATCTTCTTTTCATCTCTACCTAAGACCCTTGAAATATCACTTTTCTTGATACTCCGCAGTACTAATTGACTGGCTTCTTCTTCATACTCCGTACCCTTAAACTTATTTGTCAATACTTCGGCAGATGGATATCTAGGAATCATCCTAAGTTTATCTACCATATATCGTGGCCTATATAAATCCGGCCGTATTTGGCGGCCATCGACTTGTCGTTCAAGAGTATATGTGTCCGGCAGCTGCGCCAGCAAATAAAAATCAGCAGCGGTCAAATCAAGCCCTACACCCCCTGCCCTGGAATTAACAACGATGAGATGGGTATTTGGATCATTTTGAAAACGGTGCTTTTCATATGTTCTAATATCAATGGACCGTGACTGAGGGTCATTATCATCAAAGACCACCTCACCTGTATTTTCGTCAAAATACCCCTTCAATACCTTGCCATCAGAATCCCTGGCTACCCCATGCTGAAACCCGTCAATACGCGCTATGCCATATTGCTTATAACGCCTCATAATATTCTCAAGTACAAAAATATTATTCGTATAAATTACACCTTTCCTACCTTCACTCATATATTTACTGACTACCTTATCCATCTCTGTCCAATAAGGTGATTCTGATTTCCCTCCAACACGCTGTGGATCAAGTAAGGTGAGAAAAATATAGTAAAGCTTTGTAAAAGGGTTTAAATTATTTTCATCAATTTGATCTTCCACGGGGACCTGTTTGTTATACCATCGGGCGAATTTCTGGAAATCCTTAATAAGCATCATAAGTATCTCTAACTGCTCATCATTAAGCGTATACCCTCCCAATTCTTGATAATTGACTTCATGCAGATTAGGTAATTTAACGCCATCCCTATGCTGTCTGTTAAAAGAAATTTCTTTAGGATCGCGATAATTGTCCATGACTTCATTGGCTTGCCGGATCAAACTAATATTTCTCATGTCACCGCGCAAATACCTCAAACCTACCGCCTCTGAAGTTGGTCTTGTTCGCGTAAAAGATGCGTAATTGTTGTATTCAATTTCCTTTTCTGTTCCTTTATACAGGGCTCTTAGGACTGCAAACAACTCTTTAGGATCAGATCCATAACCTGTCGCTGACATAAACCATTTTCTCTTGGCATCAACTAATTGGATGGCTTCTGCTCTTAAGGCATTGGTTTTCATCCCTTCGCCTTTAAAATTTACGATGTATTGCACTTCGTCCACAATGAGTAAATCAAGACCATCGTTAATATTCTCTACATCTTCCGAAGTAAGACCCGCCTGGCTATGGATACTACCAATAAAAATGACATTCTTTTCATTTTTATACGCAGTGAGTAAAGCCCTTTTCTGCTGAACTGAACCTCTTACCGGCACAATCCGAGTATTGACCAGAGTTTGATGGGTAAAGTGCTTTCTTATTTCCTTGATCCAGTTATCTACAAGACTCGCCGGCGTAGAAATAAACACCTTCCATGAAGGATCCATGGCCGAAAGCACCTCTAAACTCTTTCCTGCGCCAGTGAAATCTCCAAGATAAGCACGTTCGTGCTCTTTAAGAAAGTGCGCAGCTACAGCTTGGTGAGGCCATAGATCCCTTTTAATATGCGAAGCTTTAAAAACCATACTTTCTTCCACCAAAACTTTGACTTTTTGATGTAACTCTTCAAAGAATAACCCAGATGAACTTCTTATTTGTAACTGTTCCAAAATAGGACCTCTTGTTTGGGGTTTCATTAATGCTTTAAAAGCCACCCTAATAAAAACATTAATTAGGGTTTCCCTGTCCCGTGCATCCTTTTGATTGACAAGACTTGCTTTCTTAAAAAATAATTCAATTAATGAAATACTGTCGCGCTCTGAACGATCCCCTCCACCACCAGCCGTAATTTCTCCCAGATTTAATTCATTAAATGTCCGCCTAGTCAGGTCCTTTATTTCTTTTAATTTTTTCTTTTCCCCGTAAAGGACTAAAAGCACATCCAATAAAGCCCCGGGGTCATGGATAGATTCTGCTAACTCTGCCACCTCTTGTTCCCAATCGTCATGAGCTTGCTCAGAAACCCATTCTCCATTTTTATCCTTATGCCATACAACACTAACACTGGCGCCTTCGGCATCTTTTCCAGTAAATTCTAAAGCGGTAATACTGCCTTTTTCATCATAAGTTTTTGCAACACATTTAATTTCTGTCGCACCAACCCCTAAAGAGTGTTTGCGGGGACGGCCCTGGAGTTCTCCGGGAAAAGATAAAATGTGCTGAAAATTTCCATATTTTTTATCAACCAAACTACCCATTATAAACTGACGATCTTCCGGCAGCTGCTCGGTTGTGCCAAATAATTCAGCATTTGTGGCAGGCTGAATAAATTCCAGCCAATCATGCTTTATATCCAGCGCTTTCCCTTTCCATTGGCCTTTATCCAAGGCCCAAAATGAGTAAACCTCGTCTCCTTCCCTATCCCCCTTAAACTTAATACCGATAATGTTTCCTTCTGCATCAAATGTTTTTGATACACAATAAATATTCCATACATCTTTGCCCAAAAAATGAGCTCTTTTATCATTTCCGATAACAGGCTCTCAGGGAAAGAATAATATTGCATTAAATATACCGTCAGCTCTTAATTCA
>CAZCHB010000092.1:0-7744 GCA_964498235.1 uncultured Planctomycetales bacterium | reverse complement strand
TTTACAATGGTAATGGCCAGATAGTTAAGATCTATTATGCGAATGGGACGAGTACGAGCTATGTGTATAACGGGGTCAATTTTAGGTTAATACGCATTTTAACGCTGGATAAGAACAATGCCAAGGTGCAGGATTTAAATTACGCGTATGATAAGTTCGGTAATATTGTCAGGATTGCGGATAATGTCAATACAGCGACACAGAATTTAAGGTATGACGCGTTAAAGCGCTTAACCCGTGCGGTAGGTGCGTATGGTGATAAGACTTATTCCTATGACCAGATAGGCAATATAACCAGGAAGGATGGGTTAACGTATACCTATTCAAAGGTCAATGCAGGCCCGCATGCAGTAACTTCCACATCAGACGGCACATCCTACCGTTATGACAATAACGGGAATATGATATCAAAGCAAACGACCAAAGGTAAATGGACCTATGTGTATGATACGGAAAACCGGCTTAAATCAATTGGGTATGCACCGGGTTTAAAGATAGCAAAACCCATTGCTAATTACTATTATGATGGCGATGGTGGAAGAGTTAAGAAGGTCGTTTACCGCTACCAGGATTTGGAATATAGCAATACTGAAACCTACGGTTTGTTGACAACACAGCTAGGAGCACCGACCTTTACAAGCAGTACCGTGCAGACGATCACAAGTGTGTATGTGGGTAACCTGTATGAGATCGAAGACTCGGCCAATGGTAATCCACAGCGCAAGACCAAGAGTATCTTCTTAGGCAGTACCCGGGTGGCGGGAATATCATTCCCGAGTGCTTCAGTCGGGAATCCAGACATCAGCTATTACCACCAAGATCACTTGGGTTCAACCAATGTGATGACGGATAAGTTAGGTGTGGTGCGTTCTCTGACAGAGTATGACCCTTATGGCAAGATTTCCCGTTTTGAGAAGTTTGGCAGCAAGATCCCAAGTGGATGGCAGTACTTCCATGATAAGGTATTCGACGACGAGAGTGGATTAAGCTACTTTGGTGGACGCTATTACGATGCTAAGCTTGGGCGATTCATTACAGCTGATATCATCGTGCCGTATGCGTCAGATCCACAATCCTTAAACAGGTACAGCTATTGTCGTAATAATCCGATAAATATTATAGACCCGTCTGGACATAAGTGGAGTTGGAAGAAGTTTTGGAAAGCGGCGGTGGCGGCAGTGGTCAGTGCGGTGGTTTTTGTTGCAACCGGAGGAACGGCAACGCCAGTCATAGCAGGGTTCTGGGCGGGGATGGCAGGAGGTGCAGTTGCAGGAGCATTGAGTGGAGGGGGATGGAAGGCGGTTCTACAAGGAGCGGCGTTTGGGGCGGTAACGGGAGCGGCATTTGGAGCAGTTGGAGCGTGGGGCACAGCGAACATAAGTAAAGATTTTGGATGGGGAATGTTAGCTGCTGCAGGAGGGTATTCGGCAGGTACGGGGAATTTGGATAGTTTTGCGGGGGGATTTGTAGGTGGGTTGGCGGGCAATGCATTTGCAAATACTGAACAGTTTCAGAATTGGAAAGCAGGAGATGGATTTAGGTCTAATTCAGATGTTCGTTCTGAGAATGTAAAGTTAGCGTATATGAAGGGATCAATAGATGCGGAGAGGTTTAAAGCAGTAGATAATATTATTAAACAAGATAATTTGATTCAAAGAATAAACAGCGAATCTAATCCAATTGAAAAAGCTAGTATGGCTAAAGTTGTTATAAAAGTCACAGTCGAGGGGCCAATGGGAAGTGCTTCATCAAGTGTTAAAGCTTTGGATGTTGTTAATAAACCAAATGTTAATCTTATGATGCATGGAGCAGTAGATGTGGCTATAGGAGGCGGGTTGCTTTATTACGGAACAATGGGAGCTTTTGCTTCAGGTGGGGGATCTGTGGCTGGTATTACAGCAGGGATTGGTTTTGTTGGAAAAGGATTATCTAATATCGTGGCAGGGTATTATAATTTAGATTCATATGAGTCGGCAATGTCAAACGCATTAAATCAAACAAGAAAAGATTTTGGATTCTGGCCGTGGTTTTATGCTAAGGTACATTTGGATACACCATAATTATGAGAAATCTCGTTAACAATATGTATACGCAATCTTTATTAATAAAATTTATGAATAAATTTGATAAGCCTATTTGGCTTATTAATTTGTTTTTATTTTGTTTTTTATTGTTTAGTGTATGGAATTTTATAACTAAAGGAAAATATAACCTTGATATTATTTGTGGTTCTTTATTTCTATTTTTTTTAGTAAATTATAGAAAGCATGATAAGTTGACTCAATTAAAAGATATTTGGGGAATTTTTATTCTTTTAAGGTGTCTTTTTGCTGGCATCGCTTTGATATTATTCATGTTAGATTTGGGATTAAATAAACTTAATTATGATTTTATTCTTATATTCCTAGCAGTAGTTCCTTTTTTTGAGTTTTATGTAAAGAATGATAACTTGCAAACTAAGCTCACTGTGCTGAGATTCACCATTCTTTGTTATGCAACTTACTTGTTTATTGTTCGTATTACATAAGAGAACGGGGTTAGCTCAGCCCCTGGGAGTTCCGGGGATACGTTGAGCTAACCCCGATTTCGGCAGTTCCGGTGATACGTACCTAGGAGTTCCGGGGACACGCCTGCCTGCCGGTAGGCAGGTACCTAATTCTTAGAATTAAAGGTGACGGACACAATAAATGGTGGCGTTTCTTAATAAAAAATCAAAAAACAAAACGTCATAATGAATAAAGCCTATCTTGTCTTGTTTTTTTATTTTTAGAGTTCCGGGGACACGTACCTAATTCTTAGAATTAAAGGTGACGGACACAATAAATGGTGGCGTTTCTTAATAAAAAATCCAAAAACAAAACGTCATAATGAATAAAGCCTATCTCGTCTTGTTTTTTTATTTTTTATCTTCTTAACCAAATAATCCCGCAAAAGCGGGATTGTGGTTTTAAGAAGCAAAACCACACCTCTCATTACATTCGCGGTTGATTTGGTTAATAGCTATGTTCTTTGACATGTCGCCTTTAACCAAAATTTTTATGGGACCGGGACTACCTATGTGTATAACGCCGTTAACTTTAGGTTAAACCGTATCCTAACCTTAGATAAGAACAGCGCTAAGCTGCAGGATTTAAACTACTATTACGATAAGACAGGTAATATTACCAGGATAATAGATTATGTGTATACGGCCAGCCAAACCTTTAGGTATGACGCGTTAAAGCGCCTAACCCGAGCGGTTGGGGCGTATGGGGATAAGACCTATACCTATGACCAGATAGGCAATATAACCCGTAAAGATGGGTTGACGTATACGTATGGCGGGTATGGGGCAGGACCTCACGCCGTCACCTCCACATCAGACGGCACATCCTACCGTTATGATGCTAATGGGAATATGATCTCTAAGCAAACGACCAAAGGTAAATGGACCTATGTCTACGATACGGAAAACAGACTTGCCTCAATTGGCTATGCACCTTTTAGCCGCAATACAGCCAAGCCAATAGCGAATTACTATTATGATGGGGATGGCGGAAGAGTTAAAAAGGTGGTTTACCGCTACCAGGATTTGGAATATAGTAATACTGAAACCTACGGCTTGCTTGTCACACAGCTAGGAGCACCGACCTTTACAAGCAGTACCGTGCAGACGATCACAAGTGTGTATGTGGGTAACCTGTATGAGATCGAAGACTCGGCCAATGGTAATCCACAGCGCAAGACCAAGAGTATCTTCTTAGGCAGTACCCGGGTGGCGGGAATATCATTCCCGAGTGCTTCAGTCGGGAATCCAGACATCAGCTATTACCACCAAGATCACTTGGGTTCGACCAATGTGATGACAGATAAGTTAGGTGTGGTGCGTTCTCTGACAGAGTATGATCCTTATGGAAAGATCAGCCGATTTGAGAAATTCGGTGACAAACTGCCGTCGAATTGGAATTACTTTCATGATAAGCCATTCGATGATGAAAGCGGATTAATTTATTTTAATGCGCGTTATTATGATCCAAAATTAGGTCGTTTTATCAGTGCTGATACAATAGTGCCCAGGCCAGAAAATCCGCAAGAATTTAATCGATATAGTTATTGCCTTAATAATCCGATTAATCGCATAGATCCATCAGGGCATAAGAGTTGGTGGAAGAAATTTTGGGGTCAGGTTGTGGGAGCGGTTGTTGGTATTGTAACAACAATAGCTACTGGTGGAAATGTGATGTTAGGTTTCCAAGCGTATAGCATGGTAACCTCAACAATTAATGCAGCACAGACAGGAAATTGGGGAGGATTTGCAGAAAGCATAGCTGGTAGTTTAGTAGGAGGGGCGATAGGGGTTGGGCTTGCAGGACAGGTTGCGGGTGCTTTAGGAAAGGCAACATTTACCTTTGGAGGAGGATTTCTAGTAGGAGCAGTAGAATTTGGGGTTACTGGATTTGGGGCAGCTTTTGGTGGGGCCTTAGGAAGCGGAGCAAATTTAAGACAGGCGTTTAAAGCTGGGGCGATGGGAGGCGCAATAGGTGCTGTCACAGGGGGATTTATTGAGGGGTCTTATGCGGCAGGATGGCAAAAGACGTTTCATGGGATGGATAGGAATGAATTGGGTAAAGCAGCTGGAGTAAAAAGAGAAGTGAGTTTACAGGTTGTCAGTGAACCATTGCCTGGTAATGTTGATACTCATTGGGGGATTGAAATTAAAGATAATTATAATGAATATAACGGCGTTTGGGATTTTAGGTATGAAAAGAGTTTGGATACAGATTTTAAAGTTTTATTAAATGCGCGTGTTCAAGGTATTGCTTCTTCCGTAGATGGAAAAACATTTTCTTTGCCTTCAAAGACAATTGCTAATGATCTTAAGTATGTTACAAGCGTATATCGTAATATTCAAGAAAATGTAGGGTATCACTATTATCAGCTAAATGGCTATAACTGTAAGACATGGGTTGAAAATAGGCTTAATTTTAAGAATGATGGTTTTAAATTTACTAAGGATTATTAAGTATGTTTTCTAAGAACATCATCTTTGTCAGTTTTTCATTCTTGATTATTGTGTTTCTATTTTGTAGATTTGTTTTTAGTGCACAATTAAGTGCTGAGAATTTAGACAAAAAGAAAGTTATTCAATATATCAAACAGGTTGAGTATATTTTTCAAAAGGGTAATGGTACCCAAGATTATTCAGGTAAGTTAAATAAAGAAATTATTAATTCTAGGATTAAAATCGTTTATGATGCCATTAATAATATTGAGAAGTTGGATTTCTCAAATAGATGTAAGAAGTATCAGAAGTTAACTTTAGAGCTTCTGTTTTTGATTTTAGAGAAACATAAGAAGTTGGACGTTTTTGGAGATGTATACTTTAATAGTGAAGATTTTACAAAAGACAACTTGAACATTATTAAGCTTGAAGTTGAGCAAAACAAAGAAAAGATATTATTGTTGACTGAATCTGATTATCGATAATAATTCGAGATAAATGATGCTTATTCTTAATAAAAAATCAAAAAACAAAACGTTCTAATGAGTGAATCTCATCCCGTCTTGTTTTTTTTATTTTTTATCTTCTTAACCAAATAATCCCGCAAAAAGGCGGGATTGTGGTTTTAAGAAGCAAAACCACACCGCTCATTGCATTCGCGGTTGATTTGGTTAATAGCTATGTTCTTTGGCATGTCTTGTTTAACCAAAATTTTTCTAGAATTAAGGAAATTTTGGTTCAACCCTGCCTGCCGGCAGGCCCAGCTTTATCTAATAAAAGACACTGTGGTAAACTACTTCGCTTGCCAAGCTTAATTTAATGCGTATGGTTTAATACAAGTGAAACGTAAGAAGCCCAAGCCTGGTTAGACAGAGTATGATCCTTATGGAAAAATCTCCCGATTTGAAAAGTTCGGTGACAAACTGCCGTCGAATTGGAATTACTTCCATGATAAAGTATTCGATGATGAGAGTGGATTGTCTTACTTCGGTGGACGGTACTATGACTCTAAACTGGGAAGGTTTATCACAGCAGATATCATCGTGCCGTATGCGTCGGATCCTCAGTCGCTTAATCGGTATAGCTATTGTCGGAATAATCCGATAAATGTTGTTGATCCATCCGGACATAAGTGGAAATGGAAGAACATATTTAAGGCGATAGGCATAGCGATAATAGGGGCAGTAGCAACGGTGTTAACAGGAGGTTTAGCAACAACATTTGCGATAGGAACTTTTTGGACAGGAGTTGCAACAGGAGCGGTGGCAGGGGCGACGATCGGAGGAGCTTTTGCGGCGGCGACTGGAGGCAATATAGGGATGGGGATGTTGACGGGGGCGATAGGCGGAGCTGTTTTTGGATTCGTAGGGGGAGTAGCGCAGGGATTAAAGCTTGGGGCGACGATGCATACGCTGGCGCATTTTGCGGGAGGAGCAGCGACAGGGGCGATCAATGCCGCAGTAACGGGAGACAATATAGGGATAGGTGCGATAATAGGAGGGGTCAGTGCGGGCATTACACAATGGGCTGGTGGTATTAAAGGATTTGCGGTTCCAGGCACGGGAACATCAGCATATGTTCAGAATTTGGTTAGACGGTCAGTATTAGGCGGACTAATTGGAGGAGCAACTTCTTCTGCAATGGGAGGGAGTTTTGGCAGTGGTTTTTATAATGGAGCAATGAGCTCGGCGATATCGTTTACGGCGAATGATTGGATGCATAGCGTGTTATTGCCGTGGACGGCAAATATATTATTAAATGCTGCAACGGTGATGTTTCCGCAGGTGGCAGCAGTACGTGTGGGAGCAATGGTTATCCGTGGAGCGTTAGCTGTTGGGGCGATGTATAGTGCAAAAGATATGCAATATCCAGGAAATGATCCTAACAAAGCTCCCGGTCCTGGTTTTGAATGGAAGGGAAAACCTGGCAGTACCCCAGCTGAAGGAAAAGGCAATTGGCATAATAAGGAAACAGGAGTTAGCTTGCATCCTGATTTAGATCATGCTCCACCAAAAGGTCCACATTGGGGTTATAGTGGACCAGATGGAAAGTATGATTTGTTTCCTAATGGTAAGGTTGAGCCAAATCAATAAAATTGTGAGGAAAAGATGCGTTACGAATTAGTTGGAATTCCTAAGAATAGAGATGAAGTTAGGGATGAGTTTATGAGATTTATAGATAGAATTAATTTAGAGAAAATAGAGACTGTTGAAATTCTATTTGGATGGGCTTGGGGTAATGAAATATATAAAGAACCAGAATGGAATTATCTTGTGCTCTCTTCTAAAGATGTTTTAGCTAAAGTTCTACAGATTGAAAAAGATGGTTTAGGAAGGCTTGGATATGATGATTTATTTGTTAAAGTACAGAATTATTCCTGTGAAATATTGTTTTGTCATGAAGGGGATATTCATTTAATTTCATCATCAAAGAATAGTTATATTATTCAAGAATGTGAGAGTTGGATTAAAAAAGAATGGAAAGTAATTGAGAAGATTGATGCAGGAGAATGGACTGAAGTTAAGATATAGGTGACGGACACAATAAAGGTGGCGTTCATTAATAAAGAATCAAAAAACAAAACATCGCAATGAAAATCTCAAGGCTTGTCTTGTGACCTCCCCCCAATCGTTATGACCTCCTCTTAATAGAGTTCCGGGGACACACTGAGCCAACCCCGAATTGACGGATAAAAAACTGGGACACATTGGGCTGACCCTGGTTTAACGGACGGGTTAATTAATTGACAACTCTTTCCATTTC
>CAZCHB010000091.1:0-7891 GCA_964498235.1 uncultured Planctomycetales bacterium | reverse complement strand
GATATGCTGGCTATCCGCGGCAGAACCGCCGTTACCGCAGAAAAATATTTTATTGCCGGATTTAAACGCATCAATAACCGCTTGCGCGGCTTGTGCAATTTGAGAGGTATTCTTTTTTAACGTTTCTTGCTTAACAGTAACTGATTCCGCGAAGATTTGTTCTATGGATTGTTGCATTTATTGACCTTAATGTTTGGCTGAAAAAACATTGGCTAACTCGATCATGTCAGGAGTTACTTGTTTGCGTTCGCGCACAGCTTCTTCAATATCAACAAAACGCATTTTATTATCCCGCAGACTAACCATCTTGCCAAATTTATGTTCTTTGACTAATTCAACGGCCTTAACCCCAAAACGGGTGCCCAAGACACGGTCAAAACTCGTCGGTGTGCCGCCTCGTAAAATATAACCTAACACACTGACCCGCGTTTCATAACCAATATGATCTTCTATGGCCTTGGCTAAATATTCACCCACACTGCCGAAACGACGCTTTTCAGTTACAGAAAAATTTGCTTTTGGCGCCTTAGGCACATACCCTTCAACCTTTGTCCCCTCAGAAATGACAATAATACTAAATGGCTTGCCGCGCTTGTGGCGCTCTTGCAGTAAATCATATAATTCATCCAGATTAACCGGCACCTCGGGCACTAAAATAATATCCGCCCCTCCAGCAACACCCGCTTGAACCGCCAGCCATCCCGTATAAAGACCCATCACCTCAACAACCATGATGCGGTGATGCGATTCGGCCGTGGTGTGCAGACGGTCAATGCATTCCGTTGCCACATTAACAGCTGTATCAAAACCAAAGGCGTAATCCGTCCCTGATAGAGCATTATCAATTGATTTAGGGACGCCGACGACTTGGATAATGCCCCGCTTGTATAAAGCCAAGGCTATCTTTAATGTTTCTTCACCGCCTACCGCAATCAATGCGTCAATGCCACTGCGGGAATAATTTTCTTTTATTTTTTTTATCTGATCTTCGTCTTCCAAAGGATTGACACGGCTGGTGCCAAGGATAGTCCCGCCGCGGTCAAGAATCCCCGTCGTTGACTTAATGTCCAAAACCCGCATGTCATTCTCAATCAGCCCCAGCCAGCCGTTCTTAATGCCTGTAACGACAAAGCCGTCCTGCATGCCCTTACGCACCACCGCACGGATCACTGAATTAAGCCCGGGGCAATCAGCCCCGCCTGTTAAAATACCTATTTTTTTCATAAATGAATACTAAAATTACACTCTATATCCATGAAAAGGAACATTCGGCTCATCAATTTGAACCGGGCGTTTGCCCTTCATATCTTCCAATGAAATTTTTATCACATGAATACGAATATTAATCTTTCCTTCAAGGCTGATTGATTCTTCAATCTTGCGCTTAACCAAGTCTTGCAAACGCGCGGTTAAATCAGGAATATTAGCTTCCTGCTTAAGAGTCAGCTTAATTTCTATATCCAGCCCTTTCTTAATCGCCAACACCGTCGGACGAATTTCCTTAATTTCAGGGACTTGGACACTTAAACGCTTAATCAAATCCTCAATGGCGGATAATGATACCGCCACGGGGCCGCCCGGATTATCGAAAGCAATGGTACGCTCGCGGCGACGGCGGCCATAAATTAAATTCTCCAGCACAACACTCATAAAAATAATCGCACAGGCAATACCAAAAACAATTGCCCCAACCTGATTGTCATTATACACTAAACCAAGTAGCTCTGTAACCGTATTAAAATCTAACACATGAAAAACAAAAAGCATCACCGCCAGACTGGCAATCCAAATAATGGTCACATAAAAAACAATTGCCAAACGTGTCATCATCCACATTAGGACACCCTCCGTTCAACCGATTGAATGCTCACATTAATCTCGACTAAATCAATATCAATAGCACGCAAAACCGCCTGACGCACCGTATCCTGAATACGCGAGGCAATTGTCGGAATATTTAATCCGTATTCGACCACGACACGTATCTCAACAGACATTTGGCCATTCTTATCCATCCGCACGGAAACACCGGGGTAATTTTTAAAACCTATCACATCAAAAATAGAACCCAAAAGCCCAAACTGAGCTAAATAAACACCATGGATTTCTTTTAATGAGGCGGCGGCAATATCCCCAATCACCTTCTTATGCATTGCCACCGAACCCAAATCAGCCGTATTTATCTCAGGCATATTGACCTCATAATTAGATTTTTCCGTATAAAGCGGATCAGCCCCGGGCTGACATCATTTGCTCAATAAAATGCGTCGTCGTCTTTCCTTCCAAGAAGATCGGATGATGAAGGATTTCCATGTGTAATGGAATTGTTGTCTTAATCGGCGCGACATAAAATTCATCCAAAGCCCTGCGCATCATGCGCACAGCTTCATCGCGGTCACGGCCATGAACAATTAATTTAGCGACCATCGAATCATAGTACGGGCTTATGGTGTAACCCGGATAAATATGCGTATCTAAACGAACACCTGGCCCCCCTGGCAAATTTAATTCATCAATTTTTCCCGGCGAAGGGATAAAATTATTATATGGATCTTCTGCGTTAATGCGGCATTCAATCGACCATCCCTTGAACTTTACATCTTCCTGCTTAATCCTAAGCTTATGACCATACGCAACCTTGATTTGCTCCTTGATAAGATCAATACCCGTTACCATTTCAGTGACGGGATGCTCGACTTGGATACGAGTATTCATTTCCATAAAATAAAAATTGTTGTTCTTGTCTAGCAGGAACTCGATAGTTCCCACCCCCTGATAGTTAACCGCTTTCGCGGCCTTAACCGCGGCATCACCCATTTTCTTTCGCAGGGCGGCATTCAGCGCCGGTGAGGGCGACTCCTCCAAGAGCTTCTGATGACGCCTTTGAACAGAACAATCACGCTCACCTAAATGGATCACATTGCCATGTTGATCAGCTAAGATTTGAAATTCAACGTGGCGCGGGCCTTCAATATATTTTTCAATGTACACATCACCACGGCCAAAATTCGCTTCAGCTTCGGTCTGTGCCATCTTAAAAGAATTGATTAAGGTAACATCATTATGACAGACACGCATGCCCTTGCCGCCGCCGCCTGCCGCCGCCTTTATGATGACCGGGTATTTAATCTTCTGCGCCACGCTTAAGGCTTCTTCCTGTGACTTAATAATCCCGTTGCCGCCGGGCGTTAAAGGCACGCCTGTCTTCTTAACCGTTTCTTTGGCCACAATCTTATCACCCATCTTACGGATTGATTCCGGCTGAGGTCCAATGAATTTAATATGACAGGATTCACAAACTTCCGCGAAATGCGCGTTTTCAGACAAAAAACCATAGCCTGGATGAATAGCATCCACGTCAGTAATCTCTGCCGCGGAAATGATGGCAGGGATATTTAAATAACTTTCCTTACTCGATGCTTTCCCGATACATACCGCCTCATCCGCGAAACGCACATGAAGGGACGAACGGTCAACTTCAGAATAAACAGCAACGGTACGGATACCAAGCTCTTTACAAGCACGGATAATACGAAGAGCAATCTCACCCCGGTTAGCAATTAGGATTTTTGAGAACATGGATTATATTGGCTCGACAATAAAAAGCGTTTGACCGAATTCGACAGGTTCAGCATTCTCAACCGCAACTTCAACAATCTTACCGCGCACTTCAGATTTAATTTCATTCATGAGTTTCATCGCTTCCACAATACAGACCACTTGGCCGATCTCAACGGTTGAACCAACCTCCACAAAAGATCCGGCTTCCGGAGACGGTGAACGATAGAACGTCCCAACCATTGGCGACTTAATGTCTTTGGTATTCCTGGAAGAACTGTCAGCAACAGGAGTTTGACTTGTGACAACAGGAATTTTTGGCGTAGGTAAAGATTGAACAGAAAAATGGGGCTGGACAGTATTGATGGATGCTTCAAGTGACGATTTCTTTAATGTCAATTTGAGGCCTTCACGTTCGATCTCAATCTCATTAAGATCATTTTCATTCATGAGGGCAATGATTTCCTTAATCTCTGTTAAGTTCATTTATTGACCCTTTCGACATAAATACCAGTTCGCGTATCTACTTTAATCTTTTCGCCAACTTGGATAAATAACGGGATTTGCACCGCCGCGCCTGTATCAATTTTTGCTTGTTTATACCCAGCACGGGAAGAATCACCCTTTAAACCGGGATCAGTTTCTAAAATAGTGGCGATAATAAAGGTCGGCATATCCGCCTTTACCACAATCCCATTATAGAGAATTGCTTCAAGAACCGTATCATCTTTTAAGTATTTTAAGCCATCACCCAGAATTTGTTTTGGGATAACCGTATCTTCGTAACTGCTTTGGTCCATAAAGTGATATTCATCACCTGCAACATAGGTAAATTGCATTCTACGGCGCTCTAAAGGAGCATCTTCCAAGGTATCGGCAGAACGAAAAGTTCTCTCCAAAACCGCATCAGTTTTAATGTTTTTTAGACGAATACGCACAAAAGCAGAACCCTTTCCCGGCTTTACATGATTGTATTCCATGACAAAATACAGCTGGCCATCTACTAACAAACCCATGTTATTTTCAACTTCATTAATCGATATTGCCACTTAACACCTCACATCCATTTTCAGTTACTAAAACCATATCTTCTATCCTAATCCCAAATTGACCGGGAATATAAACTGCCGGCTCAACAGTCACAATCATTCCCGGCTCTAAAATACTTGCGCTTTTACATGACAGACGGGGGTTTTCATGAATATCTAAACCAACCCCATGACCAAGAGAATGACCAAAATATTTAGCTAAACCAAACTTTCTCAATACGTTACGCGCTTTAGAATCAACATCAGCCACCGCAACACCGGGTTTAATTAGAGCAATCGACTCTTTTTGCGCAAGTCTAACCGCATCAAAAGCTTTCGCGTATCGAGGCGTTATTTTACCCAAAAAGAAATTACGTGTCAAGTCAGACTTGTAACCATTTATATCTATACCGGTATCAATCAAAACTGGCTCATTATTACGAATAACCCTATCGCTTACCTTTGCATGCGGATAACAGGAATTAGGCCCAGAAGCTATAATGGGCGAGAAAGAAAAACCCACCTTCTGAGACTTAACAAATCCCTCCAATTTTGACAATATATTTGACTCAGAAACGCCATGTTTAACCACTTTCTTAATGAACTGCAAGGCCTTGGCGTGCAATTTAAGGCAAGCACGGATCTGTTCAATCTCACTCCCATCCTTAACTTCTCTTAAAATCTCAACCAAACCCGTGGCAGGCAATAGTTTTGTACGGCGTGGGCAGAATTCTTTCAGACGCTTCAATAAAGAAACACTGGTTTGCTTCTCATCAAAACCTAAACGTTTAATCTTATATTCCTTACATAATTCAAAAAGCGTTGCGCAAGGCGTTTGGGTGTAACGCTTGACCAAAACACCCCTTAAACTCTCCTTGGCTTCCTGAACATAACGGAAATCAGTGATATAAAAGGCTTTAGAGGTGGTCACCAAAAGCCATGACTCAGCAGCTGGAAAGTTGGTTAAATAGCGGATATTGGTATCATTGGTAACTAATAGGGCATCGATGTTCTTATGGCGGGAAAACTCGGCAATCAATTGCTTGATGCGTGCAGTCATAGAGATTCTTTATTTTTGGGATTCTTCGACCAATAAAACAGGAATACCATCTTTAATCGGGTATTTCCTGCTACATTTAAGACAGACAATTTTTTCATTCTCAAACTTAACGTCCCCCTGACAGGCGGGACAAGATAGGATTTCCAATAACTTTGCGTCAATCATTGCAATCCCTTAATTTCTTTCTTTTTGCGCGATTTCAACAAAACGGCGCTGCAACTCATAGATTGACCCATTGAGCAATTCATTCTCTTCTTTGGATAGATTGCCAACGGTTTTTTCACGGATAATGCCCAGCGTATCAATCAAGAACTTTGCCTGCTTCAAATTCTTTTCCGTTTGATTGGTCATAGGATTTGGAACTTCGCCTAGAAAGATCATGGCTTGAAAGCCTAATGAAGCGATATAGTTAAAGAAATCCAATTCCGGCTCACCAGCAGGATCTTGAGATGAAGCGGAAGTAGATTCTAAAGAAGATAAAGGCTGACCGTCGGGACCAATGAGCCCCCCGCCTTCTTGATTGAGTGAATCACCAAAACGATTTTTGATATCCATTGTGTGCCCTTTGTTTGATTAATTTTTGAATAGGCATACATTAGCATTGGGGAGGAATATTGTCAAATTCTTGGTGTTTACTGATAAACTTCTTTTCGGTGGGCTACATCTAAAACAACTACAATCAGACGATCTTTGTATGGTTTGTATAAAATACGGATAACCCCTATGCGGTATGATCTCACCCCTTTAAAAATACCCACTAAAGGCTTTCCAATTAAAGGATCAATGGCGATAGTATTTTCTAACGCATCAACGATATGCTCTTTAAGCTTCTTATCCCGAATCGCTTCATAAGATTTTGCCGCTTTACGATCCCATTCTATGGTATAAACGGACTTTCTCATTTAGACTGTGGCCGGCCAACAACCTTATTAAAAGAAACCGTCTTTTGCTGATCCGCCAAACGAATCCGACTTAATAAATCTTTGGCAAAAATCTTATCTTGCAGAATATCAACCGTCTCAAGCAAACCGTCATAATCTTCCTGTCCTAGAATAACAGCGTACGGCATGCCATTATGGGTCACAGAAAAAACTTCACCCACCTCATGACTCTTACGCAAAAGCCCCAGGAACTTGTTCTTAGCATCAGTCACCGTCATTGTAGTCATACGTCCTCCCTTTATGGCCATAATTATGGCCACTTAAAGAATACCATGTAAATCATTAGACGTCAAAATGAATTAGTAATTCCAAGAAAAACCTTTAAGTCCGTCATAGGTTGGATATCATTCACGATAGGCGTGAAACCTGTGGCGTTTTGTAGTTGGGCTAATTGTGCGGCGTCGATTTTGAATTTAATCTCTCCATTACCTGTGCTTTGCAAAGCCTTGTCCATTTGTTTTGGGGTTAGGTCAATACCGCCTGGATTCCTAATTGTCATTGCAGAATCAGGATCATTACTTTTACGCCGCTGCTGCAGCTTCCGAGCTAAATCACTGAAACTTACCCTTCCAGTATTATTAAAAATTGATATCGTAGTTGCCCCAGTTAATTTCATTATTTCATCAATACTAAGCTCTTCTTGTGAATTTACATCGTCACTCCCAATAACTTCAATTATAGCCTTAGCTAAAGATGAATCTTGGTATCGAATAATTGTTTGTCTGACAAATCCTTTAAAGCTTATTGGGACAATTGAATAAACTTCTCGCCATTTTAGAACTGATTGATACTTATTTCTAACCCTTAGAAAAGATACAGTTTGAAGAGCAGCTCTCAATAATTTATCATAATCACAGCCATTGCCCAATACCATCCAAATAGAATGATTTTGCGAGTCTGCTATTTTATGCGCATTAACAAAGTCTACACCCTCTTCCATACCGACATACCTGAACGCCATCGAAAATAAATTGGGGTCTAATAAAATTGACGCCCATCCTTGTTTTTGTGAAAAAAACAATTCGGAAAGATAAGCTATCCACTCATGAACAATCGATCTCGCCTTGCCCTTAGAATTAAAATCATAATGGAAATACAAAATATTATGCATCACCTCGTGAACAATCATTAGCGTAATTCTTTTATCTACACCTTCATGCTTAAACAAGAATTTTTTATTGAAATGAAAATCTGAGTCAGCCGCAAAGGATATATTTCCTGAAATCAGAGCACCATTAATCTTATTTAGGATCGGATTACTCAACATCACGAACCCCAATGCTGTGGCCATTTGAACATAAACC
>CAZCHB010000090.1:0-8007 GCA_964498235.1 uncultured Planctomycetales bacterium | reverse complement strand
ACCTTCACCTCTGACTGGCTGTATCCGTCTTATCAAAGCAAGGAAATGGTCAAGGCGATGAAAGCCAATGACATCGACGTGTCTTTTATTGAGATTGATACAAATTATGGCCATGACTCATTCTTAGTTGAGATTGAAGGGCAATCAAAACTAGTAAAACATTTTTTGAATAATGTAATATGAACGATATTCGACCAGAACATCAAATCATCATTAATATGATAAAGCCTAATAGCCATGTCCTAGACCTTGGATGTGGTGATGGGACATTGTTAGATTTATTAATGAAGCAAAAGAATTGCCGCACAACTGGTATTGAGATTGATGAGAAAGAAATCTATAAATGCGTCGAGCGGGGAGTGACGGTCTCTCACGGGGACATTGATTCAGGCTTGGAAGATTATTCAGACAAGCGTTTTGATTATGTGATTCTTAATGAAAGTTTACAGGAAATCTTAAATCCTGAAAAAGTGATTTTGGAAGCCCTGCGAGTAGGTAAGCATGTCATCGTTGGTATTCCAAACTTTTGTAATATCGCCGCGCGTTTCCAGATTTTCTTTTTTGGTCAGGTGCCAGTCACAAAGGGCCTGCCATATAAGTGGTATAACACACCAAATCTTCGTTTCTTAAGTATCAAAGATTTCCGTCATTTTTGTTCAGACCGCAGTATCAAAGTCCACGACGAACACGCCATCGGCATCTTCAATAAAGAAGTGCATTTTAAGCGCAATCTTCTTGCCTACGTTGCGATTTTTCTTATTAGTAAATAATTAATGAAGTCTTTTTATAGAAAACGTTTTCTATAAACTGGCCATGTCCCCTTGAAATAGGGTCGGAATATGCCATACTTTATATTATGAATTCTTATTGGCAAAAACGTTTAATTTATTGCTTTATGGCAGTATTTTTATGTTCCGCTTCTGTCCCTGTTGCCCATGGAGAAAATACGTTATCACTTCCCAAGGCAGGCGCAATGATGCATTTAAGTCCTGCGTTTAGGCCAGCTACTCTCATGGGTATAAAAGTTGACCCTAAGAATGCTCTAAAATTTGATTTTTTGATTGATAAAGGTGATGAGAATGCATCATCCCTAGAAATAAAAAACGAGGCAGACCGTTTGATAAGATATTTTATGGCAGCCCTAACAGTGCCAGAAAAGGATGTCTGGGTCAATCTAAGTCCTTACGAAAAAGACCGCATCGTCCCGGAAATTCTTGGCCAGACTGCAATGGGGCGAGACTTGTTGGCGCAAGACTATATACTCAAGCAAATAACAGCGAGTTTAATTTATCCTGATAATCAGCTGGGCCGCACGTTTTGGAAGCGCGTTTATGAAGAAACAGTTAAAAGGTTTGGCAGGAGTAGTGAACCAATCAATACCTTTAATAAAGTGTGGATTATGCCGGATGAGGCTTCAGTTTACGAGAATCCCATAACTTTTTCTGCGTATGTTACAAATACACGGTTAAAGGTGATGTTGGAGGAAGATTATTTAGCTTTAAATAAAAATAAAACCCAGTCGAAAACAAATAGGACTTCTCAGATTATACGTGAAGTGATTTTGCCTGAATTAACTCGAGAGATTAACAGCGGCAAAAACTTTGCAATGCTTCGTCAGATATATAACTCATTAATTTTATCTGCATGGTACAAGAAGAAGCTTAAGATAAGCCTTTTGGGCCAAGTTTACGCGGACAAAAACAAGGTAGCGGGCATTCAAATTAAAGACCTGAATGAAAAGAATAAAATTTATGCCCAGTATTTATTGGCATTTAAGAAGGGCGTTTTTAACTTTATTAAAGAAGAAAAAGACCCTGTAACCCAGAGAGATGTTCCACGTAAATATTTCTCTGGTGGTTTTTCGTTTTTTAATTTAGACCAAGCAATGAGTATCGAACCTATAAAAGAAAATTTGGTCGATAAAGAGAATATTATTCAGGTAGGTGTTATTTTAAATCCAACAGATGCAGCCATGAATGCAAGCACTAAGAAATGGCTAAGAAAGGCAGCTATTGGTAGCGCCTTGGTAACTGCAATTGGAATGGGTGGCGCATTTCTCTGGAATGAAGTACAAGAAGCGCGTGAACAGCGGGAAAAATGGGAAGTGCATTTTAAAGATTCTTATAAAATGCAATTACCTAGAACACAAATCACATCTTTAGATGAAAATGGCTCAGCCATTTTGAAGGTTTTAGTTGCTGAGGGAATTGTCATCGACAATGGTGAAGAAAATCTATCGTTACCAGATAATCTTATTAATTCACACCAGATCAGAAATATTTTAGGAAGTGATATTGGGAACAAGGTTTTACCGGTTCTAAGAAAGGCTAGGATAGAAAGGTTGCTGCTTTCTTTTCATAAAAAGGCGACGAGAGACACAATGATAGAACAGGCGCTATCTGTTCAAGAATTGATGACGTATCCTTATGATTCTAAGATTGAAACAGCCGTTCTAAGATGGCTTGAGTCGTATATCCCCTATAGTACGCATGCTCCAGTATTCTTGGGTAGAATAAGGTTTGATAATATTAAGATTGAAGATCCTCGCTTAATAGTGGCTGTTAGAGATAAACTGTTGTCGCTTTCGGGTAAAGAAGAGGTTCAAGGGGCCCTCACAGCTTTAATTCCTGCGATACCTGGTTCTAATTCGGACGTAGTAAAGTATTCAATCGGGCAGTTTTATAAAAATAGAAAATTTATAATATTTTCTAGTGATATGAAAAAGTCGGGTTTTGACCCGGATCAATTCGTTAAGATCATGTTGGGTCTTCGATGGGCTGAACGTACTTTAAATGGCTTGGTTGTCAGTGGCAATTTTTCGAAACAAGAAATTATGGATGCTTTTGGTGAAGATTATGAAAAAGCATTGAAATTAATTGCGCAGAGAGGCGAAGGTGATGATGGACGTTTATTATCAGAGTTTTTGCTAGGATATCTTAAGACTCATTCGTTTCAACAATTAATGTCAGAGGAAGCTGTTAAGAATTTGATTGATCTTTTTGAAAAAGAACGGGCTCAAGGGCGGGTGTGGGGCGGCATGACTGAAGTAGCGGCCAATACCTTAGCTATTATAGCTGGAGGGGAAAATGGATGGATAGCGTTAAGAGATGTTTTTAATTCACCATTTCAAAGAAAACAGATTTATCAAATACTAGGATATGCCGGGCAAAAAGAGTATATTCAACGACTGGCTTCTCAGGGTAGTGATAAACCTGAGATTCAAGATTTACTGCAACTGGTGAAAGATGCGCATGGTTTTAATATTTATGGTTTATTGCGTTTTAATACAAGCACACTCAAGGCTTTAATAAAAACTCGAAAGGAAATTAGTGCAAAGATTTGGGATAATGAACACAGGCGCGGCAGAGAGGCGTTATCAGCAGGTCAAGAAGTAAGTATTGCGGTATACGGAGGCGATGACGTAAATGGGGCATTTGTTGATGACGGGGCTATAGAGCAGCTTGTAGAAAGGCAAGAAACTGGATGGCATGTAGCGTATTATGAAGTGGGAGATGATCCTAAAAGTTTAGAAGAACCAATGATAGATGCAAAAAGGGCGGGTAATAAAATATCAGATATTCTTTTAGGCGGTCATGGGGCAAACAGGGCATTTCCTAGAGCTAAGCTATTAGGAATAGGAACAGCGCTTGAGGGTAAAGAGATTCTTAAACGATTGCTTGAAGAAAGAATCATAATTGATTTAGGTAATGGTAACGTCATTTTAAACTCAGATATTACACTCGAAAAGATGCAAGTGTTACATCACATAGCAGGGGCTTATGTAGAAGTAGTTAAAAAAATTTTAGACGATGCGTATATTATTCGATTTGGTCCTAAATTTACAGCAGTTGCCGGGGAAATCTTGAAGGTTTCTTATAATATTAAGGGACATACAGTTTCTTTAAAAGATGTTTCTAGTCCAAGGCTTTCAGTATTTTTTATAAGTTGTGAGGCCGCAGGTGGGATTAATACGACCAGAGAAGTCTTAAATGCGGCTGGTTTTGATCCATTGAGCACATCAGTATGGGGAGCTACTTGGTCTTATGTTAAAGAAAAGTTGACTTTTGAGCCGAATGGTAGAATTAAAGGAATTGAATATTATTTTAAGACAACGCCAATTTTATCAAGAAGGGCAGATTTATTGTTTCAAGGAATAGGATATGCTGTTGCGGGTATTAAAGATGATAAATTTAGAAACAAAACAGATGCTGCTTTAATTTCCAATCCAGGAGGTATTGATTTGGATATAAACAAATTAAATTTAAATATCCTAAATTCCAATGGCGAGATTGTGTTCAATCTTGATCCAGCTAAGCTGGAACAATTAAAGAATGTGTCAGGATGGACTCCTGTCATTACTTCAATACATCCACTTAAAGAATTGAAAATATTTTTCGGCAATAATTAACGTATCTTTGAATGACTTCCATCGCAGAAGGGCTTTTTACCGCTGGTCTTGCACGTACACCAAGCTACTTGTTTTTCTTCCTCTATTTCCACAAAGATTGGGCGCATGCCGGTAGGGCCGTGGCTACCGTCGCAAAAAGGTTGTTTTTGGGATTGGCCGCAGGAACACCAGACGTATTTGCCTGGTTTGACGCTTTGAATGATAGGTGAATTATTCATTTTGATTTCCTTCCTTTTTTGGTAGTATCTTAACCTATATGAAGAAATATGACTACATCATTATTGGCTCCGGGATTATCGGTCTGACAATGGCGCACGCGCTTAAAGACCGCAAGCCTGGGGCCTCTGTCTTAATTATTGATAAAGAAGATGGTGAGGCGCGTCATGCGTCGGGACGCAACAGCGGGGTATTGCATGCTGGTTTTTATTACACGGCAGATAGTCTGAAGGCGAAATTTACCGTTGATGGGTCTAAAGCAATGAAGGCCTATGTTAAATTAAAAGGTTTAGCGATTAACGAATGCGGTAAATTGGTTGTTGCTCAAAATGAATATGAGTTAGGGCAATTGGATGAGTTATTAAAACGAGGACTTCGAAATGGTGCGACAGTTAACTTAATCGATGAGGCTCAAGCGAAAGAGTTTGAGCCTAATATAAAAACATTTAAGCGCGCTTTATACTCTCCCTTGACAGCCAGCGTTGATCCTAAGCAAGTCTGCTTATCGATAAAAGATGATTTGTTAAGCTTAGGTGTTGAGTTTTTGTTCAGCACTAAATATCTGGGGCGAAATGGAAATGTGATTGAAACTACCCAGGGCATTTTTGAAGGGGAAAAGGTTATTAATTGCGCCGGACTTTACGCGGATAAGATTGCGCAGGATTTTGGATTTGGAAAAAAATACACCATGATACCCTTTAAAGGATTGTATTTGAAATATACCAAAAATAAAACCGATGTCAAAATGAACATTTACCCAGTGCCTAATTTGAAAAATCCATTTTTAGGTGTTCATTATACTAAAACAGTGGCGGGGGATATTAAGATTGGCCCGACAGCTATCCCAGCTTTTTGGCGGGAAAATTATGAAGGCCTTGGCCGCTTAAACCCCGCTGAATTGGTCCAAGTGCTTTTTTATGAAGCTAAATTGTATGCCGCGAACGCGTTTAATTTCCGTGCCTTGGCGCATGAAGAAATACAGAAATACAATAAAGATTATTTTATTTCTTTGGCTGTTGCTATGGTGAAAGATATTGATCCCACAGGGTTTACCCAATGGACGCCGCCTGGCATTCGGGCTCAATTATTGGATAAAGAGAAGCTTTCTTTAGTTCAGGATTTTGTGGTTGAAGGAGATGGTAAAAGCATTCATGTTTTAAATGCCGTATCCCCAGCGTTCACCTGCTCTTTCTCGTTTTCCAGTTATGTTGTCGACCAGTTCGTCCTTATTTAAGCCTTGTCAGTCATTGTTGTTTGTGATATTCTATATACGTCAAAAAATGAAGTAATTCCGCCATAAATCAGGAGAAATTCATTATGGAAGTCAAGTTGATGATTCAAAGTACTCCCAACCCAAATGCGTTAAAATTTGTCTTAAATATGCCGGTTAAGACAGAGGGTAAGGTAACCTATAAATCTGCGGGCCAGTGCGAACATAATCCTATGGCTAAGGCTCTATTTACAGTGCCCTACGTGGCTGAAGTCTACTTTTATGACAACTATGTGACCGTGACCCAAAATGGGGATGTTGATTGGGATGATATTGAAGATCAAATAAAGAATTTGATTGTTGAGCATGCCGGACATCATGATCCTAATTTTAAGGTTGATGAAGACAAAAAAGTCGCATTTGTTTCAGATAATCCTGAAATCAATAAGATCAATGAGATCTTGGACCGCACCATCCGCCCAGCCCTTCAAATGGATGGGGGGGATTTGCAGGTGATGGGTTATGACGGTCAGATAGTTCTGGTTTCATATCAGGGAGCTTGCGGTTCTTGTCCGTCGTCAACCATGGGGACGCTTAAGGCGATTGAAGGCATTCTAAAAGATGAGTTTAATCCGCAAGTGACGGTGGAGGCTGTTTAATGTTTAAGATTAACCGTAAACTAGAATATGCATTGATTGCGTTAAGGCATATGAGCGCCAAAGCACCCGGCCAATTGACCTCGGCGAAAGAAATTTGTGATATCTATCATACGCCTTTTGATCCCACCTCGCGCGTTTTGCAAATCATGGTCCAGCATGAGGTGGTTCGCGCTGAGCAGGGGGCCCATGGGGGTTATCAAATACTTAAGGATTTATCTAAGCTTAGTTTACAGGAATTGACCCAGATGATTGAAGGGCCTATTCAAATAGTCAATTGTTTTCATGGTAACTATTCACATTGCGATATTACGGCCAGTTGTAATGTCATATCACCAATGCTTAACCTTAATGAGCGCTTGTCTTCGTTATTTAAAACAATCAATGTGCAGGAGTTGATCTCCTCCCGTAATCAGGGTGAGAAGCAAATCCGCAATAAACCCATCGGCGCGGTTAATTAATCAAGGATTTTTATGAGTGATAATATCAAACAGCAAGAATTAGAAAATAATAAATTATCCGCCGGGGATTACCGATACGGTTTTCATACTGATATCGAGACCGAAGCATTTCCTAAAGGGCTCAATGAAGAGATTGTACGGTTAATTTCCCAGAAGAAAAAAGAACCGCAATGGATGACGGATTGGCGCATGCGAGCTTTTGGTTTATGGCAAAAAATGCACGAGCCGTCATGGCCTAATTTTGAGTATGGCCCTATTGATTATCAGGATTTATACTATTATTCAGCGCCTAAGCAAAAAAAAGAGAACCCTAAAAATTTAGAAGAAGTCGACGCTGAGTTGTTAAAAACATTTGACCGTTTAGGGATTCCTTTAACAGAACAAAAACGCTTAACCGGTGTTGCTGTTGATGCGGTTTTTGACAGCATTTCAGTCGGCACGACCCATCAGGCTGAACTGGCTAAGCATGGCGTTATTTTCTGTTCGATGTCGGAGGCGATCCTGCACCATCCGGAACTGGTCAAGAAATATTTAGGCTCTGTCGTGCCCGCGGGAGATAATTTTTTTGCTGCTCTCAATTCAGCTGTTTTTTCTGACGGTTCATTTTGTTATATCCCTAAGGGTGTGCGTTGCCCATTGGAGTTATCGACGTATTTTCGTATTAACGCGGAAAATACAGGCCAATTTGAACGCACCTTGATTGTAGCCGAAGATGACAGCTATGTGAGTTATCTGGAAGGGTGTACAGCGCCGATGCGGGATACAAATCAATTGCACGCGGCGGTGGTTGAATTAGTAGCGCTAAACAATGCGGAGATCAAATATTCGACCGTCCAGAATTGGTATTCCGGCAACAAAGAAGGTAAAGGCGGGATTTATAATTTTGTGACCAAGCGCGGAAAGTGTGTGGGGACAAATTCCCAGATTTCCTGGACACAAGTTGAAGCAGGATCCGCAATCACGTGGAAATACCCGTCGGTCATATTACAAGGTGATAATTCTGTTGGTAAATTTTATTCAGTAGCCTTGACTAATAACCATATGACGGCGGATACC
>CAZCHB010000089.1:0-8034 GCA_964498235.1 uncultured Planctomycetales bacterium | reverse complement strand
TCATACGCTTCAGTTTTTCAGCACCACCAGGAAATGCTGAAAATATGAAAAAGATTGCCGGAGTGCTAGGCTTACGGGCAGGGGCAATTATGAGTGCTGATGGTAAGATAGGGCAGGTGCCTTTAAATAGATCAAATTTTATTTCCTTTCTTAATAAAGTAATAGGCGATTCATCTTTAGCTAAAGATGTTCGTGTTATGATTCCCGGTTTTTCTTCTGGTCAGAAGACAGCAAGTAATGTCGGGGGTATCGATCTCGAAAATGTTAATGTTAATACTCAAGGCGGTGAAATTAAGACGGGCTTTAGTGATAAGAAGGTTTTAGATATGCTGATGAAGGCGCAAGGCCTAAAGCCGGTGATTTATAATGTTAATCCTATGACCTTTAGTCAGATTAATATGTTATTAGGAATATAATTAAGCTACGGCTAGATTTGAATTAGTTGTGGTAAAAGCTTGAGCGTTATTCTCAATGACCTGCAGTAATCGTACGCGTTGTTTTTCCAAATCATTTAGCATCTGCGCGCGGAATTCCGAAGATTCTTCCCGCATTTGGGGAAGAAGTTTGCGGTAATATTCAATCCCGTCGAGAAGATTATTCTTAAATTCGGTAAAATATTTAATCTTTTGCTCGCTTATACAGCATAGGGATTTATCGATGTCTTTTTTCAAGTAATCGACATACATCCCAAGCTCCTTGATGAACATGTGCGGGCGAGGGGTATCATTTAGAATATTAATTCGGCCGTAAATGTGGTCGACCATTTCTTTTAAGGTGGTAATCTTGGAGAAGTAGGCCAAATTTGGCCCCGGGCACACCGCACTAAAGCGAGGCACGTTCGAGGGGACTTTATTTAGGATTAAGGCGCTTTCAGCAAGGTCATTACAAATACAAGCCTTGGCTACAATCGCGTTGAAGCGGCGGTTGTATTCTTCCTTATCTAAATCTTCTTGGGCGATTTTCTCTAATTTTAATTTCTGATACTGGCGCGAGGCTGTGCAAATGGGTTCCGCTGTAAATTCCGTATTAGAAACTAAGTGTCCTTTGGGACAGGCAGAGCCGGGACGGCCGCGGGACACGCGCAATTCTTTTTCAAGATCACTCATGGAGTCGCGTAAATTATTAAAAGGAACACCTAATGGAGAGACATCGCTTAAGTACAGGTCTTTCTCCGTCGCGCGGGCTAGTTTTTCTAAGGTAGGTGCATCAACGTTAACAGCCTCAGGGCATAATAAGAAAGGCGTGCCCCAGCCGGTGGCGTTCAACTGATAATGCTCGCGTAAAAATTTATCTTCCTTGTGCGTTCCAATACCGCCTTGCGCCGTGATCCTGACATTAAGCGGCTGGGGGAAGGTGATTTGGTTACGCAGGGACAAGGCTTTATTGAAGACGGCATGCAATTGGTCAATTAATTCCTGACGTTTTGTTTTAAATTCTTCCAAGATAGGCCCCATTAAATACCCATCGGTGGCAAAGGCGTGTCCGCCGCAGTTAAGCCCTGATTCGATGCGGTATTCAGAAATCCATAATCCTTTTTGGGCAAAAAATTTACCTTGGATAAAACTTGAGCGGAAATCACTTACTTTCAAGACAATGCGTTTTTTGATATTTCCCGTCGCATCGGCGTAAAAATCTTTGAATTGTTCGACGTAGGTGTACAAGCGGCGGTTGATGCCTGCTGAGAACACAATGGCTGATTTTAAGGAGCTTTGCGCGTAACCGCGCAGGGCGGAAAGGGCGTCAGAGTATTCCGGGGCTAATTTATTGCCTTTGCCGTCGTACAAGTCTCGGTCGAGTTTGGTCATGATATTAACGTTAATATCACCGGGACGCATGGCGTCGCGTAGTTCTGCTTGTAATTGGAGTTTTTGTTGAGCGTCCGTCGTTTGTAGCATTTGCTGGTATTTTTGCTTCAATTCCGAGCTGTCGCTTAAGAGCTCGAAGTATTTAGTGATTTCAGTTCCAGGTTCGAAAGCGGAGGCTTTTACCTCTGCAAACTGGCGGTTGACGATGCGGTTAACTAAGTCCAAATACGCCGTAATACGGCGGGCCCGGAAGTCCTCATCGTGCTTGGTGATAGGGGTATAATGCTCGCCTTCTTGTTCGCTGTAAAGCTTGCGCATTTGCTCAATTAAGGTATCATCGACTAAGGAAATGACCGAATGGATGCCGAAACGGGCAACTTTAACAGGGGAATCGATGGTAAAACCGGTTCCCATGACAGGAATGTGGAAGCTGTGGATTGGCTTTGTCATATGTACTTCAACTATACCTCATTTGGGGTAAAAAGCAAGGATTATAACAGTTCTTCCAAAGCACAATTAGTAGATGTTGGAAAATTAAAAAGCACAATATGTAGCGGTTTACGATAAGATATAAACTAATTGTTTGCCAAGACTTAGGCTTTGTAATACAATGGAGCGCCTATGAAAACAATAGATGCCCAATTCTATCTAAATTTAACTAAGGAAGCCCTCGATGGTCGTACGTTAGGTATGGACGCCTGTGAGGCTATTTTAGTGGATAGATCAGTTGAGTTATTGCCGTTGCTAGATGCCGCTTATCAGGTCCGTAAGGTTTACCATGGCAACAAGGTAAGGGTGCACATCCTAAATAATGCCCAGAACGGTCATTGCCCGGAAGACTGCCATTATTGCGCTCAGGCAAAGTCTTCTAAGGCGGATATTGAAGAATACGGCATCAAACCAGATGCGGAGATTTTGACCGAGGCGCGTCAGGCCTATGCGAAAGGTGCCTCTTGTTATTGTATGGTTTTTGCTGGTCGTGGCGCTTCCCAAGGTCGCATTGACCGCTTAACACGGGTGATTGGTCAGATCAAGAGTGAATTTCCAGGGAAGGAAGTTTGTGTCTCAACGGGATTTGTCACCAACGAAGGTGCCGTTGAATTGAAAAAAGCAGGGCTTGACCGGTTGAACCATAATCTAAACACATCGGAATCAAATTATCCCAATATTTGCACCACCCACACCTTTGCTGACCGTTTAAACACCTTGCTTGCCGCACGACATGCTGGGCTTAAATTATGTTCGGGGATGATCGTAGGGATGGGCGAGCGTAACAAAGACATTATTGATGTGGCTTTAAAATTACGTGAATTAAAAGCAGAATCAATTCCAGTTAATTTGCTGGTGCCTATTGAGGGTAATCAGCTGGCTCAAGATTCAGGCTTGACCCCTCAATTTTGTTTGCGTGTTTTATGCTTGTTCCGTTTCCTTAATCCGACGGCAGAAATCCGCGTTGCCGCCGGCCGGGAAATTCAATTGCGTTCCCTTGAAGTGATGGCTCTCTATCCAGCCAATTCACTTTTTCTACAAGGGTATTTGAATGCTAAGGGTGCTGATAATTCTAAAACAATTACAATGATTCAAGATGCTGGTTTTGACGTATTATCAGAAGTGGATCTTTCCAAATTTATTGCAGAAGAACAATCCAAGGTTGAGATTACAGATGGATCTAAGGCCTTGTTAAAAGATTTAAATGATTTAAGACCCGCGTTAAAAGTTTAGTCTTTTAATCTTGCCAAACCCCTTGCCGGTGTTATATTAATAGAAATAATGCGTCATTATTTTTTTATCCTTATTTCAACGTAAAGAGGTTGTTATGTCATTGGAAACTCGTTCAGTCACGCGGTTTGAATTGCTGATGGATGCCGGTTTTGGGGCCCAGAAGGCAGGGGACATTCTCCTGCAGGCCTTTGTGGCCATGGGGAAATATGTTTTTGTTGAGCCACTGATACCGGCGGAAATCTCGCCTCCGGCCCGTTCACGTCCAGCCCTGTCAGGGGTTATTATCCGTTTAGCGGATTTCGATGTTACTAATATCGGTAATGATACTGATTTAATCTTGGCCTCACACGAGGTGGTGCTTGACCGCCGCCTTGACGACGGGGAATTCAATTCCAAATGCATCATCCTTTTAGACATGGGTGACCGCGAGAATAATCCCGATTCCTATGAAATGCTCCTTAAGCGCTGTACCAAGGAAGGTTTGAGCGTTATTCCCTTCGATGTAGATGCCGCGTCTAAGACGATCCTTAAGGAAATGGGCGGTAAAGGGCAAAACCTGTATTATCTGGGAATGTTAGCCTATATCTACGATATGGACGAGGAAATCGTCAAAAAAGAAATTGAGAAAACGTTTGGAAAGAAATTAAAACCAGAAATCTTTGAGAAAAATATTGCGCTCTACCATAACGGATATCAATTGGCGAAAGAAAAAGTCTTGTTCCGTTATCATGTGGAAAGCAAACCGCGTGAAGGTGAAAAGATTTTAATCGACGGTAATTCGGCGCTTAGCATGGGGATTATCGACGCGGGGATCAAGTTGTTTTCAGGTTATCCCATCACGCCAGCTTCGTCGGTCATGCATACCCTAGCTAAGGCGTTTCCCGCTTACGGAGGGGTTGTTCATCAGGCGGAAGATGAAATTGCGGCCATCGGAACGGCGATTGGTTCGTATTATGCCGGTGTTCCGGCGGTGACGGCAACGTCAGGTCCAGGGTTGTCGCTTAAGCAGGAATTTATTGGCTACGCGCAAGCCGCGGAAATTCCTATCATTATTTTAGATGTCCAGCGTGGCGGGCCATCGACGGGGATGCCGACAAAAACAGAGCAGTCTGACCTGCCCGCGGTTGTTTTTGGGTCTCACGGCGATTACACCAAGGTTGTGATCAGCGTTGCTAATGTTATCGATTGTTTTTACGCGCCGCATGTCGCTCGTTATTTAGCTGAAAAGTTACGCTTGCCGGTTTTTATCATGAGTGATTTTCAAACAGCTAATAGTTATAAGGTTATTACAAAGCCTAAGGTTGTCCAGATGGAAAATATCGACGACATTCCTGATTTTGTGTTGGAGCGTTTTCGCGTACAGCGGATGCCTAAAACTGTTGAGATGGTGCGTACCTTGCAGACAGTGCCGGGAACAGAAGGCGGGATGCGCCGGGTGACGGGGCTTAATACCGATGCGCAAGGGCGCGTGAACGATTTCTCAGACACGAACCAGCGCGGGACGCGTATCCGTAATGAAAAAGTGCATCATGTCAGACGGGCGTTGACGGCGCCTGAGATTTTTGGGCCTGAAAGCAATGACGTGCTTGTTGTCGGTTGGGGTTCTTCACGCGGGGCTATTGAAGAGGCCATTTATTCCTGCACAAAACATGGGATAAAAGCATCCGGCCTGCACATTAAGATTGTGTATCCACTGCCACTCATGTTAAAAGAAATTTTTGCTAAATATAAAAAAGTTGTCACGGTTGAAGTGGCTTATGGCGACGCGCTTAAGCCGTCACCACTAGCGATGATGCTGCGTGCGCAGACCTTGGTTGATGTAACGCCATTACTCTCTGACGCGACCGGCCGTCCGCTTCGTCCAAAATCAATTGTTGAGAAAGTCAAGGAGGTCCTCAAATGACGACCCAAACAGCAGATAAACCGGCTCAGACGCCGATTACGATTAAAGATTTAAATACGGAAAATCCCCGCTGGTGCGCCGGTTGCGGTGACTTTGGTATCATCATGGGGCTTAAGCGCTTCATCGTCGAGCGCCAGCTGATCCCGCATAATACTGTTAATGTGTCCGGTATTGGCTGTTCAGGCCGCGCGCCCAATTATTTTAACACCTATGGTGTGCATTCCATCCATGGCCGTCCAATCACGGTTGCTTTAGGGGTTGCCCTTGCCCGTCCTGATTTAAATTTATTTGTCCACGCGGGCGACGGAGATGCCCTGAGTATCGGCGGTAACCATTTGATCCATGGGATCAACAAGAATTTTAAATGCGTATTTATGATGTATGATAATGAAGTCTACGCCTTAACCAAGAATCAGACATCTCCGACGACACGTAAGGACCATCCAACAAATACCCAGCCTCAAGGATCTTTTCTAAACCCTTTGAACCCTTTAACAGTGGCCTTAGGTTTGGGTGCGTCCTTTGTGGCTTCGACGGCAGATTGGATTCCGGATCATTTAACAAATACATTAAAGGCGGCCTTTGACCATCCTGGTTTTGCTTTTGTGCATATTTCACAGCGCTGTCCGCATTTTGATCCGAATAATTTTGATCATAAGACATCCAATTGGTTTTCATTTCTAAAGCATGCCAATGGGATTGAGGCTGACCGCCGTTTGGCGGATAAGACGGAAGTGTTAGAGCATGACCCATCGGATATGATGGCAGGTTTTAAATATGCCGCCGCTGAGCGCCGTTACTTCGGTCTTTTTTATCAAGATAAAAATAAGCCGCGTTATGATAATATCCTGCATGATTTAGTTAAGAATACACCAAAGAAAGACCGTTCTAAGATTCTCGACGTGTTTAATATTTAAATGGAAGACATTATTATCATTGGTTCAGGACCTGCAGGGCACACGGCCGCGATTTACGCGGCCCGTGCTAATTTAAAGCCATTGATGTTTGAAGGCATGTTTGCGGCGGGGGTTGCCGCCGGCGGTCAATTAACGACAACCACGGAAGTCGAGAATTTTCCAGGGTATATCAGTATTTCAGGGCCGCACTTAATGGAGAAGATGCGTAAGCAATCGCTCCACTGCGGTACGCGTATTTTAACGGAGACCATTGATAAAGTTGATTTATCCGCGCGTCCTTTTAAGCTGTGGTCAGGTGAAACAGAATATCTTGCCAAAACGATCATTATAGCGACGGGTGCCACCGCTAAGCGGATGAACCTTTTAGGGGAAGATCGCTTGTGGCAAAAAGGAGTTTCCGCCTGCGCTGTCTGTGATGGTGCTTTACCGTTTTTTCGCAATAAAGTATTAGTTGTTGTTGGTGGTGGTGATTCCGCGGTTGAAGAAGCAACCCATTTGACAAAGTTTGGATCGAAGGTGGTGATGGTTGTCCGTCGTGATGTCCTGCGTGCGTCGAAGGTTATGCAGGAAAGAGCGTTGCATAATGCTAAGATTGAAATCTTATTTAATACAGTTCCTTTAGAAGTTATCGGAGAAAAATCCGTGACGGGCGTTAGGATTATGAATACCGTGACTAATAAGGAATCGATATTAGAGGCCGGCGGTTTATTTTATGCTATTGGTCATGTGCCGAATACGGAATTTTTAGGCGGGCAAATTAAATTAGATGCCACCGGTTATATCATTACTCAGCCTGCATCAACGAAAACATCTGTAGAGGGAGTATTTGCCGCTGGAGATGTTCAAGACCACGTTTACCGTCAAGCCATTACCTCGGCGGGAACCGGCTGTATGGCCGCCCTCGATGCTGAACGTTTTCTAGCCGAACATAATTAAGGGTAATCTATGATTGCCTTACGTAAATCTAAAGAACGCGGCCACGTTAATCATGGCTGGCTGGATTCCTATCATACTTTTTCCTTCGCGGATTATTTTGATCCAAAATACATGAATTTTCGAACCCTTCGGGTGATTAATGAAGATAAGATTGCCGGGGGTAAAGGTTTCGGCACGCATCCGCATAAGGACATGGAAATTTTGACCTATGTGATTAAGGGGCAATTAAGGCATAAAGACAGCATTGGAAATGAAGGGATTATTAAGGCGGGTGAAGTTCAAAAGATGACAGCTGGAAGCGGTGTGACGCATAGCGAATTTAATGTGTCAGCAACTGAAGAAGCGTATTTATTGCAGATTTGGATTTTGCCAAACCAAAAAGGGTTAACACCTTCCTACCAGCAGGAAGTCCTTTCAGGTAAAAAAGGCATTATTCAAATGCCAATAACCTTCCATCAAGACGTTAAGGTTTACCGTGGCTTGCTTGATGCCGGCCAAGAAGTAAGTCATGGCATTGGAGAATCCCGAGGCCTTTGGATTCAGATGATCCAAGGTGAAATGAAGATAAATAGTGTCTTGATTACTGCGGGTGATGGAGCCGCTGTTGAGGGCCAAGAAAAAGCCATTTTTACTCCCGCTACAGCTGTAGAATTCTTAGTTTTTGACCTCAAATAAGCTCTAGGCATTCATAAGCTCCTAGGGAACGGTCAATAGATTGTTACCCCCCTTACGCAATAAATTTGCATTCCAA
>CAZCHB010000088.1:0-8172 GCA_964498235.1 uncultured Planctomycetales bacterium | reverse complement strand
AAAAGATTGTCATTGCGTAGAAAATGCGTTTTTTGACAAAGCAAGATTAATAATTGCTTTGTAGACCTAGAATGGCATGGCTTGTCCTAGGTTGTCCTAGATAGGGGTAGACTATCATAAAATTTGCTAAATGAACTATTATGTGTCATACTTAGGGTTCAGGATTTTTTAATAAGCGATTTGGGTTAACTATTATTAATAGTGAAAGAATAGTATAATGCAGGATAAGAATACAATCACATTAGAAATTAATAAACGGATGACAATATCAGAAGTTGCTGATATTGTTGGAGTTAGCACTAAGACAATCACCCGTTGGGAGAAATTAGGCCGGACGCCTAAGGCTAAACGGGATTGGCGGGGCTGGCGTGTTTATAGTGAAACAGATCTTAAGGGAATTAAGAATTTCTTAGAAACCGTCTTTATTATTGAGTAGTTTACGTTTTAGGAGATGTTTATGATTAAATTGTTTATTCTGATTCTAGCAATTCCGGGTTTTGCTTACGCCCAGAATTTTGATGTTATTAATGAGAAGCCGGCTACACTTGCGGCCGCTGAAGCAAAGAAGCCAGCGCCTGCGGCTAATGCGCTGAAAGAGAGCCAGCCAATGGCACCTAAACTTTATGTGGATAACCAAACAAGTAAGTATACGCTTGGCGCGACCGATGTACTGGAGATTTCAGTCATGCGCCACCCTGAAGTTAGTGGGAAATTTGTTATTAATAGTGAAGGTAAAATTCAGCTGGATTTTGTTGGAGATATTGATTTGACAGGAATGACCAAGGAGGATGCCGCCGTGACTGTCGCCAAAAGTCTGGAAACCTATATCATTAAGCCTGAAGTAACTGTCAAGATTATGGAGTATAACAGTAAGGTTGTTTATGTTGTTGGAGAAGTGGGAATGCCTGGAAAGATATTTATGCGCGGTGATACCATCACCGTTAGGGACGCCTTGCTTGCCGCTGGCTTGCCGCACTTGACAGCGGCCACTGATGTAGCGACTTTATTTACCCCTTCAGCTGACGGTAAGGTTGTTGAAAAACGCGTAAATGTGCACGCCCTGTTATATAAGGGTGATTTACGTGAGAATTATGTCATGAATCCCGGGGACACTATTTATCTTCCGGCGACATTATGGGCAAAAGTTGCCCGTTTCATTAATCCTGTGACTCAGCCGGTTAGTCAGGCTGCTGGTGCCGGCAGAATGGCCGTGGGGGCTTTTTAATATGCAGGAAATTTCTTCCACATTTCATGGGTATTTAAGGATTATTTTCCGCCGGAAGCTGATGCTGGTTATTCCAACCGTCGTTGGTTTTATTTTTGGGATTTGTGCGGCCATTATTTTACCTAGGCATTATAAATCATCTACGACGCTTTTTGTCCAGGAAGGCAAAACGGATAATCCGTTGTTTAGTAATATTGCGGTTTCTTCGACGATGTCGCAGAGGACGCAAGGCATCCGGGAAACAATACTTGGCTGGGACAGTATTGTTAAGCTTGTTAAACAGTTAAATCTTGATCAAAATGTTAAATCTTCGCTCGAATTTGAACGCTTGGTAACCCGTTTGCGGCAGGAAATTAATATTTCCTTGAGGGATGGGAACATCATCAATTTGTCGTATGTGGCTGATAATCCGGTTAAAGCCCAAGCCGTTGTCAAGACTGTCACTGACATATTCATTGAACGTAATGTTACAACGCAGAATAAAGAAACATCTGATGCCATTAAATTTATTGAAGAACAGCTTCATGTTTACCGCGGCAAAATCAAATCATCAGAAATAGCTGACTTAAAAGATAAGCTGAATGTTCTTTTGGTTGACTCAACAGAAGCCCATCCTTTGGTTAAGCAATTAAGAGAGCAGATTGTTAAGAAAATGGATGAACTTAAGAAGGACAATCTGGAATTTACAGAGGATGAACGTTTAACAGCGGCAACGACAAATCCAATGATCAATGAAATAAAGAAAACCCTGGATTCAATGTCGGGTTCAGCTATTGCGCCTGATGCACCTTCTGCAAACCCAGCGGCTGAAGAAAAAGACATTTACAAGGTTATGCTGTTAGACAAATTAGACAGCGTTGTTGCGCGTGATGTGGGTGTAAATGAATCAATCTATAATTCGCTCCTACAGCGTTTAGAGACAGCAAAGATTACCCAGCGTTTACAATCTTCAAAAGAGGGGACACGTTACACCATACTTGAACCTCCCCGCATCCCGCTTCAGCCGATAAGTCCCAACATACCTTTAGTTGTTTTTTTAGGCTTATTTTTAGGCCTGGGCTCTGGTGTAGGGTTAGTTTTTGTATCTGAATTCCTCGATAAGTCATTCTTGGATGTCCAAGAAGCTAGTATTTTCTTAGGTGTACCTTTGTTGGGGGCGATATCAAAGATTAATACAGTTGAGTTGTTAGCTTTGGAAAAAGAAAAGAATAAATGGATCTTGTTCTGGATTGGGGCAGGCGGTATTTTGACAATTGCTTTAGTGGTCATGTTACGTTCATTTATTAAGCCATAGAGGGTATATGTATTACAATTTTTATGGATTTAAACACGCGCCTTTTAATTTGACACCAAACTCGAAATTCTTTTTTGCGAGCCATAATCACAAAGAAGCGTTAGACAGCCTGATATATGCTATTGAACACCGTAAGGGATTTATTGTGATTACTGGCGAGATAGGTTCAGGCAAAACAACGGTTTGCCGCACAGTCCTAAACAAGCTTGATAAAAAAACGGATGTCGCGTTAATTACCAATACCCATTTAAGCGGTAAAGACCTGTTGTTGACCTTGTTAGATGACCTTGAGGTTGATTTCCAGCCGGGGTGGTCAAAATCAAAATTATTATCCGCGCTTAACGATTACTTGATTGCGCAGGCTCAACGTGACCATAATGTCGTTTTGATTATTGATGAAGCTCAGAACCTTAAGCCCGCGGTATTGGAAGAAGTCCGCATGCTGTCAAATTTAGAGACGGAAACCGAGAAGTTAATCCAGATTATTCTCATCGGGCAGCCGGAGTTAAAACAAAAACTTTCGCTTAACAGCCTGGAGCAATTGCGCCAGAGGGTTGCTGTTTATTTTCATTTATCACCATTAACATTGGAGGAAACAAAGGAATATATTACGTACCGGTTAAAGGTTGCTAGTGAGAGCGCCCGCCAATATTTTACTGATGGGGCAATCAAACTAATCTATCAATTCTCAAAAGGCGTGCCTCGTTTAACAAATCAGATCTGTGATTTTGCTTTGCTAACTGGTTATGTGGAAGAAAAAGAAATGATTGATGAAGCGCTTATGCACAATGTTATTATCGATTCTCCATTAAGGCAGATTATTTCCCGTGAAGGGGATGATAAAGAGGTAGCCAGCCATGAGTAAATTAATGAATAAGTTAAAAGAAATACAAGATCAAAAGATGTCCGGCGCTAAACCGGAAAGTATTATTGTAAAGGGCGTTAACGCAACAGCCGCTAAAAACAGCCAGAATAAAGCAGAAAGCATTCCTGTCGCAGGTAAACTATTAATGGGATTAGGGATTTTTGCCGCGATTTTTTATATTGGTTTTCTAATTTTTGATAACCTGAGATCCAAAGATCAATTAAGCGATATCAAAGCTTTACTCGTCGCAAATCAGAAGAAGATTGAGGTTTTGACCCAGCAAATCACCAAGAATACTGCGGCGGCGAATAGTAAATTAAACAGCTTGAACAATGATCTTGAGAAAACAAATAAAGCCCTTAATCAGGGACTGCAAAAGAATTCCATGGCTATATCTGCTGTGCGCAGTTCGGTTGAGGATGTTAAGACAAGATATAATAAGTTAAACGAAAAAGTCATTGATTTAAAAATTAAGGTGGAAACGCCGCGGTCGCTAGGGGCTCAATAAGGAATTGAATTTATGGGAAAAATCACCAAAGCATTGCAAAAAGCGGCAGAAGAGCGTATCAGTCATATCGAAAAAGCTGTAAAGCTTAAAGAATATGAACAGATCATCGTCCGTAAGATCAATGATTCTAATATTGATCCTCGTTTGATTACCTATTTTGATCCAAAATCTGTTATCTCTGAACAATACAAGATTTTAACGACAAATTTAATGTCATTGAATAAAGGTAAACCGCCCAAAACAATCGCGATCACCAGTTCAATCGGCTCTGAAGGAAAAACGATTACATCATTAAATTTAGCCATTACTATGTCGCAGGCAACCCGCAAGCCAAGGATTATTTTAATTGATGCGGATATGCGCAAAGGACAGCTGGTTAAATATCTAGGAGTCCCGGCGCATATTGGTTTGAGCGAATATTTAAGCGGTAAGGCAGAATTAAGTGATGTTGTGTTTAATATCGATATTGATCATCTTAGTTTTATCTCATCCGGCGTTGTGCCCGCTAATCCTGCTGAGTTATTAGCGTCTGAACGTATGCGTGACCTAATCACGTTCTTGCGGGGGAAATATGATTTTGTTTTAATTGATACGCCGCCTGTAATCCCAGTGACGGATTCAGTGATTATCGGCAGTAATGTTGAAGGTGTGCTGATGGTCATCCAGGCGGGGCGTACCCAGCGGGGAATGGTAGAGCGGTCTACAGAGTTATTAAATCAGGCGCATGCAAATATTGTGGGACATGTATTAACAAGCATTGAATATTTTGTTCCCGAATACATTTATCGCTATTTATAAATAAGGAAAGGATTGTCATGGGTAAATATTTAATCGTAGGCGGCGCCGGATTCATCGGTTCCAATATTGCGGAACGTTTAGTCAAAGATGGTCATTTTGTCCGTGTCTTGGATAACCTAACTTCCGGCTATGAAGAGAATATAAGTTTTGCAAAATCATTGAGCAGTGATAAATTTCAATTTATTAAAGGCGATATTATTAATGAAACTGATTGTGATCGCGCTTGTGAGGGGGTTGATTATGTCCTGCACCAAGCGGCGCTTAAATCAGTGCCTAAGTCGCTTAAAGAGCCTAAAAGCTACAATGACGTCAATATTAACGGCATTTTGAATGTCCTTCAGGCCTCAGCTAAGCATAAGATTAAGCGTTTTGTTTTTGCTTCGTCCAGTTCTGTTTATGGGAACACAGATAAATTTCCTCAAAAAGAAGAGCATATGCCATTATTGATGTCGCCCTATGCATTGTCAAAATTGGCGGGTGAATATTATTGCCGTATTTTTTCTGAACACTTTGGGGTTGAAACAGTTGCCTTGCGTTATTTTAATGTTTTTGGGCCCAAGCAGGCGCTCGACGATGAATATTCTGCGGTCATCCCAAAATTTATCAATTGTATTATGAATGACCAGCCGCCGCCGATCTTTGGTAACGGTAAACAATCCCGTGATTTTACCTTCATTGAAAATGTGGTTTCTGCTAATATTATCGCGGCTACTACGCCTGGGATTAAACATGAAGTCTTCAACGCAGCAGTAGGAAAAGAGTATTCAGTCTTAGATATTGTTGATGGCATTAATAAAGCATTAGGAAAAAATGTTAAGCCTCAGTTTTTACCGATCAGGGCTGGTGATATTTTTAGGTCCAATTCTGATATTTCCAAGTTTCAACGCATGACATCCTATAAGCCTCTAGTTTCTTTTGAAGATGGACTTAAAATAACTGTCGATTACTTCAAGAATAAATGGGGTAAGTGATTGCTATGATCCGTTCCTTCAAAGAATTGCATAAATATCAAGATTTGCTGTATATGTTAACCCTGAGGGATATCCGTATCCGCTATAAACAAGCCGCCATGGGTTTTTTATGGGCTGTTTTTATGCCGATTGTCGCTGTGGGGGCGGGTATCTTGATTAAAAAAGCTATGGCTGTTGTTTCAGGTCAATCGATTGCCATCAAGGATGTTGTTTCAATCTCCGTTAAAGTGCTTCCGTGGACGTTTTTCATAAGTTCAATCCGTTTTGCCGTTCAGAGCCTTGTCGGAAACAGTTCCTTGGTGACTAAGATATATTTTCCAAGGACAGTGTTACCTTTAGCCGCGATTGGCGCCTGTTTCTTTGATTTAGCTATTTCTGCCGTAGTTTTAACAGTAATTCTTATTTTTATGCAATTTGGTATTAGTTTTTATGTTTTATGGGTGCCCTTAATTCTTTTTTTTCTATTATTATTTACTATTGGTTTGGGATTATTATTATCAGCCGCTAACCTTTTTTATCGTGATGTTAAATACATCGTCGAGATTATTTTAATGTTCGGGATATTTTTTACGCCGGTCTTTTATGATGCAAATTCCGTAGGGAATTGGAGAAATTTTCTGTTGTTTAATCCAATCGGCAGTCTTTTAGAAGCGTTTAATCAAGCAATTGTTTTAAAACAAATGCCGGATTTAAATTGGTTATCTTACGCAGGGTTCGCATCAGCGGCAGTTTTTTATATCGGCGCAAAGGTTTTTACCAAGTATGAACAATTATTTGCAGAAAACATGTAAGGATAATCATGAGTAACGCGGTTGAATTTATCGGAGTTTGGAAAAAATTCAGGAAAGGGGAGAAATTTAACTCCTTACGGGATGCTATTCCTAATTTCATGAAGAATCTTACTAATATCACTGGTCAAGATGTCTTAGACGAGCAAGAGTTTTGGGCAACCAAGAATGTCAGCTTTACAATACCTAAGGGTCAGGTCGTCGGTATTATGGGTCCCAATGGGGCAGGTAAAAGCACAGTTTTAAAGCTTCTCTCTGGAATTATGAGCCCAACAAAGGGAAGCATGAAGATTACCGGGCGTTTGTCAGCCCTCATTGAAGTAACCGCTGGCTTTCACCCTGAGCTGACCGGCCGTGAAAATGTTTATTTAAACGGGACGATCCTTGGGATGTCGCGTAAAGAAATTGCTAAGAAATTTGACGAAATCACGGCGTTCTCTGGGGTTGACCAATTTATTGATACACCGGTTAAAAGATATTCCTCTGGCATGTATTCGCGGCTAGGATTTTCAGTTGCCGCCCACATGGATCCCGAGATTCTCGTTGTTGATGAAGTTTTATCTGTGGGAGACATTTCTTTTCAGGCCAAATGTGCGCAAAAAATGCGTGAATTAATGGCCTCAGGCGCGACGATCATTCTAGTGTCGCATCAAATCCCGCTTGTGCAAAGCCTTTGCAAACGTGCCATTCTCCTTAATCACGGGGAAGTGCTTAAGGACGGGCCTACTGATGATGTTATTCCTCATTATCAAAACATTACCTTTAAGAAAACGGAAGAAGATTTCCGGAAAAAAGTAAAACTATATGAAGAAAAGGTTAAGGTAGAGCAGGAATCTTTGGTTGATATCATTAATGTTTCTTTGAGAGAAGAATTTATTTCCGGCGAAGATGTCAGCATTAATATCGAGTATAATGCAAAAGAAAAAATTGACAGCCCAATCGTCATTATCGATTTTATGCGCTCTGATGGTGTCTTATGCTGTTCATTGAGTTCGAAAGATTCAAACCTTAATTTAAGGCATATTTCACATAAAGGTTCAATTCAAATTCAATTACCGTCATTAAAATTAGATGCTGGTATTTATTTGATAAAGATTTCTTTTTGGGACCGTGAAATGATCCATCCCTATGTTGTCCGTAATAAAGAAGTGATTAGGGTGGTAGTCCCTGATAAGCATATCTCCTCTAACGCTGTTTTTATTCCAGATTCAGCATGGGATGCCCGCGCTTAATAACATAATGCCTATGCCAAAAGTCAGTGTTATTATCCCAACATACAACCGCGCAAAATTAATTGCCCGTGCCATTGACAGTGTGTTAAATCAATCTTATCAAGGTACGGAGATTATTATTATTGATGATGGGTCCACGGATAATACCAAGGAAGTCTTAGAGTCATATAAGGGTAAGATTATTTATCTTTATCAGCAAAATAAGGGCATTGCATCTGCGCGTAATAAAGGGCTTGAGATTGCAAAAGGTAAGTACATTGCTTTTTTAGATTCGGATGACATTTGGATTCCTGAGAAATTATCAATTCAGACGGCGGTTTTGGATGCGGATATTAAAATCGGATTGGTTTATTCACGGATGCCGATTCTCAATGAAAAAGAACCGCGCAGGAAAATATTTTTCGTCAGCAATTTGCGCGCGGGCGGTGACTCGACATTGCGCGAGCTGAACGTGCGCCTCTACATGAAAACGTACCTTGACCGTCTCACGC
>CAZCHB010000087.1:0-8296 GCA_964498235.1 uncultured Planctomycetales bacterium | reverse complement strand
GGCGTATCTGCCTTAAATGTAAAGAATCATATACCATAGCACCTGATATTGCTAAACAGTTTCGGATTCATGATTTTGTCCCGGATCATAATTTAATTTTTTATAGGGCTAAAGGATGTCCGAAATGTTTTAATACAGGGTATTTAGGACGTTTAGGGATTACCGAAATTCTAATTATGTCCTCAACGATAAAAGAAATGATTTTATCTAGGGCTTCAGAGCTTGATATTAAGAATGCGGCTAGAGAAAACGGTATGCGCACGATGCGTGAAGACGCCGTGATTAAAGCATGTCAGGGATTAACGACTTTGGAAGAAGTTGTCCGTTTAACAGCGGGTGATTAAATAGTATGGAAACTACCTTAGAGCGTATCTTAAAAACAATTCGACAATTGCCTAATGTTAATGAGGCTTCATTGGAAGCTATTATCCGGACTCAGCAGGATAAGGCTGGCGGAATTGTCAAAGCCCTTGTTGCTCAGAGAATTGTTTCAGAACAGGATTTATTGGTATTATTTGTGCGGGAATTGCGGGTTCCGTCAATTGATTTGACTAAATACCGTATTGATGAACGTTTGAAAGCTGTTTTTCCTGAGAAATTAGCAAGGCAGTACCAGGTGATTCCTATTTCCAGTTTTGCCGATAGTTTAACCGTGGCTGTTGCTGATCCGTTGAATGTGGTTATTTCAGATGATCTCAGAAGCATTACAGGTAAGGATATTGATGTGGTCATTGCCACGGGAACGCAGATCCGTTCAGCCATTGATCAATTTTATTCTTCAACGGCAGCCAGTATCGCTCAGGTTACAGAAGGGCTTGAACAGGATCATATCGAGTTTGTCGGCCAACAGGAAGAGGAAAAGGAAAATGCCGATAGCGCGGAAGACGCTCCCATTATCCGGATGGTTAATTTAGTAATAAAGGAAGCTATCCGTCAACGTGCCTCAGATATACATATGGAGCCAACCAATGAGGGGATGCGTATTAGATATCGTATTGACGGTATTTTGCAGGATATTTTAACCATTCCTAAAGAAAGCCAGACTTCGGTTACCGTGCGCATCAAGATTATCGCAGGGCTAGACATTACGACCAGCCAGCTTCCTCAGGATGGCCGTTTTAAAATGCGTATTTCGTCCGCAGAAATAGATTTTCGCGTGTCTTTATTGCCGACGACATGGGGTCAGAAGGTAGTTATGCGCGTTTTGGATAAGGCTAATTTATCCGTGGGTTTGAATAAATTAGGATTTTCCAAACAATCGATGGAAGTGATGGAGGAGATGGTTCGTAAGCCGTTTGGGATGATTTTAGTTACAGGGCCGACCGGAAGCGGAAAATCAACAACCCTTTATTCGATAATTAATAAATTAAATACGGTAGATCGCAATATTATTACAATTGAAGATCCAGTGGAATATTTAGTTGAAGGATTGACCCAGATTGAAGCGCGGGCCGATATTGGTTTGGATTTTGCGGCGGGATTAAAAGCCACTTTACGTCAATCGCCTGATATTGTCATGGTGGGAGAAATCCGTGATGCAGAGACAGCGGACATTGCTATTAAAGCTTCATTGACGGGGCAGTTGGTTTTATCGACCTTGCATACCAATGATGCCGCGGGAGCGGTGACCCGTTTAGTAGATATGGGCTTAGAGCCATTTTTAGTTGCATCAAGTTTAATCTTAGTCTGCGCTCAGCGTTTGTGCCGCAAGATTTGTCCTCATTGTAAGGTAAAAATTGAAATACCTCCGGAGGCCTTTTCTAAGATTGCTCATAAAGTTAAACCTGATACTGTTTTTTATGAAGGTAAGGGATGTGACCGATGCCGTCATACTGGATATATAGGCCGGATGGGGGTAACTGAAGTTCTGCGTATCGATGATCAGGTGAGAGATTTGCTATTGAAGGGAAAATCATCGATGGACATTTCCAACTACGCGCAAGAAAAGCAAGGGATGAAATTGCTTTTTGACGATGTTATTGATAAGATGATTCAAGGCGATACAACCTTGGCGGAAGTTTACCGTATTTCTTCTGAGGAAGAATAATATTTAGAAGGTGGGTATGGATTTTACACAGTCGGGACGTTTGTTAATTGGTGAAATTTTAATTAAGCGGAAAAGTATCACCAAAGAACAGCTTGACCATGCCTTAGATGCACAGCGTAAAGAAGGCGGATTTGTCGGTGAAATTTTGGTTAAGTTGGGTTATGTTGATGAGCGCGATATCGTTGTTGCCTTGGTTGTTCAATGTGGTTTGCCGTATATTGCTGTAAATAAATATACGATTGATCCCAAGGTGGTGCAGTTAATTCCAAAAGAAATGGCAGAGCGGGAACGAATTATTGCACTAGATAAGATTGGGGATATTATTAGTGTTGTGATGACTAATCCCTTAAGCGTGGAAAGTAAACAGAAACTTGAGTCGATGACTGGTTGCCGTGTGGCCACCTTTATTTCAACTAAATCAGAAATTGAAGAAGCGATTCTTCGCCATTACCAATAAGGAAATTTGTTTATGCCAACATTTAAATATGTCGCCAGGGATCAAGATGGAAAAATTGTTAACGGTAAGATGTCTGCGGATAACCAAGCGTTGGTGGTGGCTGAACTGCGTAAACGTGAATTGATTATTGTTTCTATTGATGAGGAAAAGCAGTCTACCTTTACAGTTACAGCAGCGCCTAAGAAAGGATCGGGCGGCGCTGGGAACAAGAAGGTAAAGTCTGAGGATATCGTTGTTTTTACGCGTCAGTTTGCAACCATGATTGATGCGGGCATTCCAATCTTACAATGCTTAGAAGCTCTGGGAGAACAAACGGTGTCTCCATCTTTTCAAGCCAGTATTAATACTATTCGAGATGATATTCAATTAGGCTCTTCGCTGTCTGCATCATTTGCTAAACAAAATAAAGTTTTTGATACTCTTTATGTGAACATGATAAAGGTTGGAGAAACTGGGGGGATATTAAGTGCTGTATTAGAACGGGTAGCTACTTATTTAGAAAAAACAGAGAAATTAAAGCAGAAAGTTCAGGCGGCTTTGATTTATCCAGCGGTGGTTGTTAGTATGGCGATGATTATTACCGTTGTTTTGTTGGTTAAAGTTGTGCCTACCTTTGCGCAGATTTATGATTCTTTAAATCAAGAACTTCCTGCAATGACGCAAGTTTTAATTAATATCAGCAATTTCATGTCCAAGCAATTTTTATTATTAGTTGGTATTATTGTTGCTATTGTAGTCGCATTCATTCAATACCGTAAAACGCCAAATGGCAGCATTCAAATTGATTCTGCTTTGTTGAAGTTGCCTATTTTTGGCGATTTAATTTGCAAAGTATCGGTTAGCCGTTTTTGCCGGACATTTTCAACGCTCAGTCAAAGCGGTGTCGCGATTTTAGAAACATTGGAAATTGTCGGAAAAACGTGCGGTAACCGTGTGATTGAAGTTTTGGTTGAAGATGTCAAGGCTAGTGTGCGTGAAGGTGAAAGTGTGGCCGTGCCGCTGTCTAAAAGTTCTGTTTTTCCACCAATGGTGACGAAAATGATCGCCATCGGCGAGAAAAGCGGTCAGATGGATAAGATGATGGCTAAGGTTGCTGAATTTTATGATGAGCAGGTGGATACAGCGGTGGAAGGGTTGACTAAATTAATTGAACCTTTGATTATAGGCTTTTTGGGAATTGTTGTCGGATTTATTGTGGTGGCCTTATTTATGCCAATTTTAAGTTTATCAACAGCGATGAAATAATGAAAATCTTATTTGTTGTACTGTCTTTATTCCTTAATGTTCATCCTTCCTTCGGCCAGTCGGATAGGGCGATTGATTCTGCGGCAAACAGATTAGCAGGGGAATTAACAGATCTAAAAAACAGCGCAGACCGCTTATACGCCGGTAATCAGGCCTTGGTAACAGGTAACAATGAATTAAAAGTTCTTTTAGGCAAACGCCAAGGTCAATTAGCGCAGCTTATTGATGAGGGGAATAATTTAACAAGGGCGTCTCTTAAGCTGCAGGATATTAACGAGGCAAGGACAAATAGAATAGTTCAGTTGGAAAAGGCGGTTTTCGAGATTGATAGCACTGATGATCATCTTGTTGAAAGTCTGAAGAAGGATAAGGATGAGTTTGACAGCCGGAAACAAGAAGATGCTTTTTTAAGCGAGCAAATGATGAAACTGGGCATCAGTAATCCTGTACCTACGGTTAGCGGCAGTGGTAATTACACAAAAGAAAAATTACGGATTTTGAAAATGGTTGCACAAAGCAAGGAACGTCAGCAGATTATTTATGACCAGATAGCCAATACCCAAAAACAAGTTTCTACCGCTGTTGTTACCGTTGAAACTTCAGGTGACAAGGAAGACTTGTTGGTACAGATAAGCCGTCTTCAGGCAGAAATTGAGCAATTGGGCAAGATGGCCCAGCCCCAAGCGGTTCAACGTGTATGGAATGTCAATGAGCTTAAGCAGTTGGACGTCCAGGTGAAGAACTTACAGAAAAATCATGATGAGTTAGAGGATTTAGTGGCCCGGATGCAGCAAAAAGCCCAGAAATGGTCGTTAAGCCGGGATCAAATGAATGAACAGGCAAAACTACAGTCTAATTTTGATGAGATAAATAAGCAAAATTTACGATTACGGCAAGATTTAAATGATTACAGGCAGCAAATGGTTGAGTTGGACAAACGAAAAACCTACCTAGAGTCCTTGCTTCGAAAATAAAATTCCGGCCATTTATTTTGACAATGCCCTGTAACTGTGCTATTCTATTAAAGAGTAGTTTGTTTTAAACCGTAGGCTTGACATAGGAGTAAATGGGGCGTAAAGGTTAAGGAAATGTCATTATACGTTATATTATTCCCTGCACGCTCATCATACCCTAAAGAAAAGCCTCAACAAAGGAGAGCTTTATGATGAGAACACAGAAATCCACAGGTTTTACGTTAGTTGAAATCATGATAGTGGTTGCGATCATCGCGTTATTGGCGGCGATTGCGATTCCGAACTTACTGCGTGCGAAGTTAAATGCGAATGACGCGTTAGCTAAGGCGACAGTTCGTGCGGTGTCTACAGCAGCAGAATCATATGCGACAGCTAGGAATGGGAATTATCCAATTGATGCAACATCGTTAACAGGCGCAAGCCCAGCGTATTTGAATACTAATTATTGCAATCAAACCATCTCAGGGTACCTCTACACATGTACTTTTGCGGTTGGAACGTATACGGTTTCAGCTACACCTGTGACTGTAGGTACAACTGGGACAACAACTTACACGGTCACAACTGGTGGAGTTTTAACGCCATAATTGCTTTAAGTCTTAAGACCCGCCCATTAATTGGGCGGGTTTTTTTATGCCATTTTTCAGGCCCCTTATGTTTGACAAAGATTGACTTATATGATATCTTCATTAGTAAGGAGCACATGCTCTTTAAAAGGGGGTGAAACTGCTGCGGATGTTAAGAAATTAATGTTAGGCTTGACATAGGAGTAAATGGGGCGTAAAGGTTAAGGAAATGTCATTATACGTTATATTATTCCCTGCACGCTCATCATACCCTAAAGAAAAGCCTCAACAAAGGAGAGCTTTATGATGAGAACACAGAAATCCACAGGTTTTACGTTAGTTGAAATCATGATAGTGGTTGCGATCATCGCGTTATTGGCGGCGATTGCGATTCCGAACTTACTGCGTGCGAAGTTAAATGCGAATGACGCGTTAGCTAAGGCGACAGTTCGTGCGGTGTCTACAGCAGCAGAATCATATGCGACAGCTAGGAATGGGAATTATCCAATTGATGCAACATCGTTAACAGGCGCAAGCCCAGCGTATTTGAATACTAATTATTGCAATCAAACCATCTCAGGGTACCTCTACACATGTACTTTTGCGGTTGGAACGTATACGGTTTCAGCTACACCTGTGACTGTAGGTACAACTGGGACAACAACTTACACGGTCACAACTGGTGGGGTCTTAACACCATAAGCAATAAAATGGTGAAGGAGATATATATGAAAGTAAATAAAATATCCGGATTCACACTAGTTGAAATTATGATCGTTGTTGCGATTATTGCTTTATTAGCGGCAATTGCGATCCCTAACTTATTGCGCGCTAAGCTAAATGCCAATGATGCGTTAGCTAAAGCAACCTTGCGTGCAATATCTACTTCAGCGGAATCATATTCAACATCCCAAAGCGGGAATTATCCGTTGGACATTACCTCGCTTACAGGAGCAACGCCCCCGTATTTAAATACGGCGTATTGTAATTCAACTGTGTCGGGTTATCTTTATACTTGTACCTTTGCAGTTGGAACCTACACGGCAACAGCAACGCCAGTTACTGTAGGAACAACGGGTACAACCACCTACACGATTAGAACAGGCGGTGTGTTGCAGCCGTAGTCTTGACGGCAATGGTTGGATTGTTTAATCTTATGACCCTGCTCAGTGTCTTAGAGCAGGGTTTTATTTTTGTATAAAAAAGATGTTATATCTTTTTTAAAAATATTAAAATTTGTTATAATAAAATTATGAAATTTGATCCAAAACAATTATGGACCAATTACCTCTCCTTTGTTAATGATTTAGTTCTAAAACAGGCGCATGTTCCCGTTCTGGGGCTTGATATCGGAACCAGTGCTGTAAAGGCGGTTGTCCTATCCAAGAATGTCGCCGGATCCATAGAGGTCATGGCTTGGGCCGTCGAACCTATTGAGGGAACAGATGTAAAAAAAGCCCTCTCTGTAGCGTTGGGTAAGGTTAAATTCTCGGATCAAATCTCCGTCGCTGCTGTATCAGGGAAAGGGACATTGATCCGTTATGTTGACTTACCCCGCATGCCGTTGGAAGATTTGCGTAAATCTTTTGTTTACGATTTGGAAAAATATTTTCCTTTTGATCCGCAAAGTATTTATACGGATTGTTTTATCCTTGACCCTAAAGCAAAAGGAAAGAGGATGTCTGTGTTGGTGGCTGCGGTTAAGAAAGAAATGATTGATGAGAGGGTTAAGCTTTTTAAGGATGTGGGCGTGGAACTTTCACATGTTACAATCAATTCAATCGCTACTGCAAACGCTTTTGAACGGCTGGGCCCTGTTAAATCAGCGGTGTCGATAACAACGTCGGCTAAAGCCGTTTTAGATATTGGAGGGTCGGTTAGCAATATTTTGGTTATCAAAGACGGCGCTCCTTGTTTTACGCGGGATATTTTTATTGGCAGTTATGAGATCACTAAACAAATTGGCAATATATTGGGCGTTTCTCCTGAAGAGGCGGATCATTTGAAGCAGTCGCCGGGTGCCCGTGAGCAGGAGGTTAAAGAAGCCTGCGAAGCGGCCGTAAGCCAGCTGGTGTCTGAAATACGTTTGTCTCTCGATTATTTTATGACAGAAAAGAATATCCAGATTGATGAATTCTTTCTTGTTGGCGGGGGATCGTTGTTGAAAGGCATTGACGCGATCTTTGAGAAAAATATTGGAATTGCCGTAAAACAGTGGGATGTCATAACTGGTTTAAAAAGAAATTCGTCAAATATTTCGGCGGACATTGAGAAGTATTCCGGCCAATTAGGTGTCGCCGTTGGTTTGGGGCTCACTAAGATATGATTGATATTAATTTAATACCTCCCAGCTCCAGAAAGCAAAATGTTAAAGGTGTTTTGTCGTCCTTTAGTCTAGGACTTCCGCAAGATATTTTTATTGGTGTTGCTTTTGGTTTTGTTGTTTTGTTAGTTGCGATACATATTTTATTATGTGGGGTATGGGTTGTGCAGGGAGTGTTTTATTTAACTGCGCAATCTCATTGGAATAAGGTGTTGCCGGATAAAAATAATCTTGATGCGATTGGAACAGAGGTTAAAGATTTAAAAAAGAAAGTAGACAGTCTTAAAGATATGTCATCATCTAAGTCGTTGGGGTGGTCTCGTCGTTTGAATGTGATTAGTGATGCTGTTCCTAACTGGCTTTGGTTGCGTAAAATGACGTTAGATGCTAAGTCTTTAACTATGGAGGGTACAGTTAGCGCGAAGAATCAGAATGAAATATCGATTATTGGCGGATTTGTTGAGAAATTAAAAAGAGACTCTTTTTTTATGGCGGATGTGTCAGTCATTGAAGTTGGAACTGTGCAGCGCAGTAAACGAGGAACAACTGATGTAGCGAACTTTACGGTGGTAGTAAAATTTAAATGAGCGTGTTATGATTAATCCTAAGTTACAGGAAGTGTTAGACAAGATTGGCAGATTAGATATTAGAGCTCGTTATGGGGTGTTTGTAGTATTACTATTA
>CAZCHB010000086.1:7825-8338 GCA_964498235.1 uncultured Planctomycetales bacterium | reverse complement strand
ATCATACCCTTCACGGGTCAAGTTATAACGCAGCAACTCGCTAATATCTTTATCATCTTCAACAACAAGGACTCTTTTCATAGGCTTATTCTATTTTGACTTATGTTTCTCTAAATGCAAAATCTTTTTTAATTTCGGCCAATGGTCCTCATCTACAATATAACCAACACATCTTCTGGATCCGCATCGGCAAGAATGGTCTTCATAAGTGTCCAAATCATAGCCATAATTATAAAATAACTCTTCCCCCTTATTGATATCACGCAAGGCAATGATCCATATTCGGCCTCGGATTATTTGCGCCTCACAATTTGGGTCACACGAATGATTGATATATTTTGCTGTATTATAGTGCACATGCCCGTCAATATCATAACGCTTATTCAAGACAAATATATATACCGCCCCAAGCTCATGATGCGACTTTGAATACTCAACCAACTTTGGCCCCCGGCGGTCAGCCTCAGCTTTAGTGATTTTCTCACCAACATATTCAATAATCCTTGTCCCCTT
>CAZCHB010000086.1:0-7815 GCA_964498235.1 uncultured Planctomycetales bacterium | reverse complement strand
AAAACCATGGACACCCGACTTCCTTTTTGAAATATACTTACCCTTATTCATAACTGTTTAACAATGACAATAATTTGCCAATATCTCCTAAATGATTATAAATATGCGGCGACACTCTCAAATTTCCCTTCCAATAGGCCAGATAAAAACCCCGCTCCTTTAAATAATTAAATATACGTTCATTTAATCCTGAATGAATATGAGATAGGACAATAATATTACTCCTTAAAGATTTCTCCAACGGGCTTAGAATAATATACCGGCTTTTGTCCAAGCCTTCAATCAACCGGTCCACCAATGCAGTGTTATGCTCCTGGATTTTATTAATCCCTATTTCCGTTAAATAATCTAATGATGCCCTCCAAGGCACGTAATTAAAAAAATTAGCAGTCCCAAACACATCGTAAGCCCGCGATGAACGATCCTTTTTTAACGTTAATTCTTTAGTAGAGTTTAAGGAACGCTCGTCCATTAATGATATCCAGTATGCTTGAGGATAATCCAAACGTTCGCGAAGTGCCGGCGTTAACCAGCAAAAACCAGTGCCATAAGGCCCTAAAAGCCATTTGTATCCCGCACATACAATCCCATCAATAGTTAATTTAGAAATATCAATTTCAAGCGCGCCCAGCGCCTGAGAAACATTCACTATACAAAGGATACCACGTATACGGCATAGCCGGCCAATAGATTCAATGTCCAAGGGCCAGCCGCTAAAGGTATGTACCATGGGCAGGCAAATCAGCCTCGTCATTGGATTAATTGCCGCTTCAATTTCTTTAGCTGTTAATACGGCCGCGGAGGCCTTTAATTGGCGCACAATAACACCTTTTTCCTTCAAGTGCAGCCAAGGCAGAATGTCCGTTGGAAAATCATTCTGCATTAAAATAATTTCATCACCACTTTTAAAAGACAGGCCGTTGGCTAATAAATGCAGGCCATAGGTCGCGCTATTGCCGAGAATAATTTCATCCGCTGGAACATGGATAAAACGCGCAATGCTTTGCTTTAACTCAATAGGAATTTGATTAAATTTTGGAATGGTCAACAGATGTGGTGAGGATTTCCAGATCACCGCTTGAGCAAGCGCTTCGGCGGAAACCTTTGGCAAAGGCCCTTCACTAGCCGCGTTTAGCCAGCAATGACCAGGGATTAATTGAAAGGCGCTGGTGTAATCGCGCATATATTTTTACGGGATCTGATTGCGCACTGTTTTAAAAAATAACTTTAGGGTGCGTCAACATACCCTCAACATCATCCGCATAGACCCATTTAGCTTCAGGATGACTCGGATCATTCGGCTTTAATTTCATTTCATCAGTCTTAAATAAAAACATATGAATTTCTTTTAACTCACACTTATCTTCTTTAGCTGGATCCAAACCAATCTTATAGCGGCTATAGGATCCTAAATCTTTAATAAGCGTCAAGCGCAGAACACCGGTTTCCTCCTCAATCTCACGGATAGCCGCTGTTAATTTATCTTCCCCTTCTTCAACATGCCCCTTGGGCATTGACCAAGAATTGCCTCTTTGATTAACCAAAAGGACACGGCCAATCTTATTAATAACCAACCCCCCGGCGCACTGCGTCTTAACCGTTTTAGGACTAATTACCATAAAACTTAGTTCCCATATCAATACGGCTTAACCCTTTGTTCAAACGATACAAATTTGTATCTCTTAAGGAATAAACACAGCCGCAATATTCCTGCTGATAAAATTCTTCGCGCTTGGCAATTTCATACATTCTGGATGACCCGCCATTCTTACGCCAATTATATGTCCAATATTCCATCCCTTCATACCGTTTTGCCGCGCGCACACCGCTTGCATTAATTTGATTCATGTCTTTCCAACGCGACAAACCAAGCGATGAAGTAATAACATTAAATCCATTCTCAGAGGCATATAATGCCGTCCGCTCAAAACGCATATCAAAACAGGCCGTGCATCTAGCACCGCGTTCAGGTTCAAACTCCAAACCTTTAACCCGCGCAAACCAATTAGACGTATCATAATCAGCATCAATAAAGGGAACATTCATCTTATTGGCAAATCGGATATTTTCATTCTTGCGAATTTCATACTCCCGTTTTGGATGAATATTTGGATTATAAAAGAAAATTGTAAATTTAATCTTCGATGCTAAAACAGCTTCCATTAGTTCTCCCGCGCAGGGCGCACAACAAGAATGTAAAAGCAACTTCTCATGGTTGTTAGGCAATTTTAGCTTTTCTCGTATAAATTCTTGGCTCATATTAAGACCAAAACCCTTACGAAAATTTTACTTTCCGTAAGGGTTTTTGACATTTTTAAAAGACTGATTAAACCTTTACAACGTTAACAGCTTGCTCCCCCTTGGGGCCTTGCTGGATATCAAATTCTACCGCTTGGCCTTCTTCCAAGGTCCTGTAACCTTCCGTCTTAATAGCGGTATGATGAACAAAAACATCCTTACCATCTTCCGGCGTAATAAAACCATAACCTTTTTGATTATTAAACCACTTCACTTTACCTTTTGCCATTACGTACTTCCTCCTCTTTAGTACTTTTGACTAAACACACAGCTCATCCTCGATACTGTGCTTAAAGAAACTATTGTCCCACCGATTGAACCGCATCAGTTGGATTAACAACTTCAGTCGTTTTATTCAAATAACCAGAAAGAGCCTTCCATGTTTTTGCTCCAACCTTACCATCCGCCTTTAAACCATTTTGGGATTGGAAAGCTTCAATAGCCTTTTTTGTCCTCGGACCAATCTCTCCGTCAACCTTACCAGCATAAATACCGGCATTTTTCAAAGCTTGTTGAATTTGCTTAGCTGTCGGCTTAAGCGCGGCAGCTGCCTCATCTACAACACCAGCAGCTACTTCTTCTGTTTGCGTAATCATATTTTGGGCATTATCAACAATCACGGGAATGGCTTCCGTGGACTGGTCAGTCACTGATATAACATTTTCAGATACAACCCCGTTCAACCCTTCCATAGACGCAGTTTCATCCGTTTTCTTTTTGCCGCAGCCTATTAATGTTGTTGCCGCAAAAACAATCACCAAAAGTAATACTAAATTTTTCATACTTGATCCTCTGTTAATGTTGTTTAAAAATAAATGAGCGGGGTCACCTAGATAATATCTTAATTAGAATTATTGGGATGTCAATTTTTCTTATATAAAAAATTATGGACTGTTATTCAAGATAATCTAAATCCTTTGCATGCGTTTCTTCCATATTAACTAAAGCAAAAAACGCAGCCAGAACGCAAAGGCCAGCCAACAACGCCGTCCCGTTAACAATACCAAAGGAGTTTTTAAACGTGGTAAAACAAAACGTCAAGGGCACCAGTGCGCCGCGGACAAAATTAGGGACAGTTGTGGCGACAGTTGAACGTATATTGGTCCCAAACTGCTCGGCCGCGATGGTCACAAATACCGCCCAATAACCGCTGGCAAATCCCAAACAAAAACACAAAGCGTAAAAAGTAACTAACGACGAAATCCCTCCATATAAGTATGCCAGTATAAAAAACGCATTCAACACCAGAAAGATAGCCATGACTTTTTTCCGGCTTTTCATTAACTGGGCAAAAGATCCGCTCACTAAATCGCCAACTGCCAACCCCATATACGCAAACATGACCGCACGACCTGCGCTGACCGTCCCGCTCATGCCGAAGGCTTTAGAGAATTCAGGCGCAAAAGTAATCAATATCCCCACCACAAACCATATGGGCACACCTATCAGGACACATCGGCAATACTTAAATATGTTTTCCCTGGATTTAAAAATCAAGGACAGGCTCCCTCGTTTAATGTTTTGCTCAGCTGATTTTATAAACATTGCAGATTCATTTACTTTAATGCGCAGCATCAGCAAGCCTAATCCCATAACACCACCGATAAAATAAGCCGTCCTCCAATCGAGGTAATCGCCCACTAAGGCCGCCGCAATCGCGCCTAGAATTCCAACGGTGGCGATAATGGTGGTTCCCCACATCCGATTATCTTTCGAAAGTGATTCGCTGACTAAAGCAATCCCAGCTCCTAATTCACCGGCTAAACCAACACCAGCAATAAACCTTAGAACGGCATATTGGTCAATGGTTTGAACAAAAGCGTTAGCAATATTTGCAGCGGAATAAAGAAAGATTGATCCAATCAGGACTGATAAACGTCCGCGTTTATCGCCTAGAATCCCCCAAAGGATACCGCCAAGCAGCATGCCGCTCATTTGCATATTAAGCAAAAATACACCGTCAGCTAGTAATAAATCCTCAGGAACACCAATGGCTTTTAAACTTTTAACACGGACAATGCTGAATAAAATCAAATCATAAATGTCAACGAAATAACCAAGCGCGGCAATAACAACCGCAGCATTGATTACCTTACCGCGCATTTTTTAATTCAAGAATAGCTTCTTTTAAATGAGAAATGACTTTATCTTTACGCCCGCCTAAATCATCGCTCATTTCTTCTAGATTAGCCTGTGCCCTGCTGATTTTATAAATAATTTGATCCAATCCATGTGAATTATTAACAATTTTACTTTCAACACTTGGCGATTGTTTAGCTTTTGATACCTCAAGTTTTTTTGCTTCTGCAACAAGAGGCGCAGTGTCTGCGGCAATATCTTTAACATCAGTCGCTTCTTCAACAGGCGCAGCCTTTTCTCCTTCGCCTTTCAGCCAAGATTCAATCCCTTGAGCATAGACAGACTTGCCTGATAATCCAAAACAAACAACAACTGCGGCCAACGTAATTTTAATGTTTTTCATATTCATCTCCTGTTATTTTGATCATTATAATGTGAAATTAAAAATCACTCAATTTCTTTCCGATAAAAACAACGCGCAAGGCGTTTAATACGGCGGCTAAATCAATCACTTCTTGGCACAAAGCACCAGCAACGGGAGTTAAAAAACCAAAAGCCGCAAAAAACATCCCCGCCACTGATAAAAGCATGCCGCCGACGGCACTTTGCAGGGCAATAACGCGCATCTGATGGGCAATATGAAAAAGCTCATCGACCTTACGCAAAGAACTTTCCAAAACAACAGCTCCGGCCGCCTGGGAAGTAATGTCGCTGTTTTGACCAAAAGCAATTCCGACAGTTGCTGTTAATAAAGCAGGGGCATCGTTAATCCCATCGCCAATATAAATTGTTTTTCTAGATTTTGTACGTTCACGGACTATGTCAACTTTTTGCTCCGGCTCTTGACCCGCATAAATTTCCTTAATCCCCATCTGGTCAGCTAAATAACGCACCTCTGTTTCCCTGTCACCGGAAACAATTAACACTTCTTCAATCTTATGACTTGGCTTTAAATGCTCGACAAAAAATCGGCCTTCCTTCCGAGGTTTATCGTGGAAATGAATAACTGCCGCCAATTCGCCATCGATCTCAAGAATACATTCTAAACCAGACACAACCGCAGGCAATAAATCAGCTTTAGAAGCATTCGCTTTTAACCATATATTCCTCCCAGTCACATGCAGTGCTTTTCCATCAATCACGCCCCGTAAACCATCACCGGGCCTTTCACTGATTTGGGTTGTTTCAAGTAAGTTTAAATTCAAATCCCTAAACCGTTCAATAACCGCACCTGCTAACGGATGTTTAGAATACTGCTCAAGACTGGCCGTAAGCTGTAAAATTTTCCTCTCATCAAATCCATTAAAGCAGTTTATTTCTGTTACCACTGGCTGTCCGTAAGTCAAGGTTCCTGTTTTATCTAAGATAATAACCTGACACTCATCAATTTGTTCAAGAATAGCCGGATCCCTAATAATAATCCCACGCTGGGCACACTTTGAAATAGCACCAATAATAGCGACGGGAATAGCAATTAATAAAGGACATGGCGTAGCAATAACAATTACAGCTAAGAAGCGGTGAACATCGCCGCCAATGACTGCTGCCGCGACAGCAATTAGTACAGCAGCCGGGGTATACCACGCCCCCAAACGATCCCCCAAACGCCGCATTTGAGGACGAAGCTGCTGGCTATTGCTCATCACCTGCATAATTTTAGCGAATCTTGAATCCTGCGCCAATTTAACCGCTCGTATGGTCAACGCCGCTTCACCATTAACGGCTCCAGATATGACTTCAGCACCAATGGTTTTTGAAATAAAGAACGGTTCGCCCGTCAAATATGATTCATCCATGCTGCCTCGGCCATCCGTCACCAGACCGTCAACAGGACAAATTTCATGGGGAAAAATAATACATTCATCCCCAACAGCAATCTCTTCAACCTTAACATCTTCGATTTGTCCATTTCTTTTACGGTGCGCTATATTAGGCAAGCGCTTAGACAGCGCCTCAAGAACAGCAGATGCCCGGCGCATGGCGTAATTCTCCAACGCTTCACCGCCGGAAAGCATTAAAACAACAATGGTGCCTGCTAAATACTCCCCCAAGATGGCCGAAGTAACAATAGAAATCCCCGCAAGCAAATCTGAACTAAACTGGCCTTTGATTAGTTTAATGAAAAGTTGGTAAACGTATGGGATACCGCCTAGAACAAGCACGATAATCAAGCTAATTTGAGCTAACGCATCTGCGTGAAAAATAAAATGCGCGGATAAATAAACAAAAATGCCTGCTAATGCCATGAAAGCAATAGCAGACTCTTTGTTAATCTGGGATCTCAATGGCATGAAAATTATTTGGATGCTTCTTCTGCTTGAGGCTTTTCAATTTGAGCACCCACAGCAGCACCACCAGCCGCACCCACTGCCCCGCCGATTAAAGCCCCGGCACCTCCTGAACCGCTCTGGTGACCAATGATACCGCCCGCGATTGCCCCTAAAGCACCGCCAATAAGCGATCCTTCAGCAACGCGGGTCTTGTTTTCCGCGCAGCCGGATAGAGACAATGCAGCAAACAAAATAATAATAGGCAAAGCTTTAAACATAGCAACCCTCCGGTTTATGATTAAAATACTAGCATATTATTTTAAGGGTTTTTAAATCAAATGCAATACATCTTGATTAAACCTGCGCAGGCTTTCGGAAGATTTAGAATCATAAATACCTCGAATGATCCCATTCTGATCGACAAGAAATATATTATTCACATTACTTGATCCCAAAGAGGATGCCATCTTTTTAAAATCATCAGCGCTTGACTCGACAATATAATGAGAACGCATCATTGGGTCAAAAACGGCGGTACCCGCCTCTAAAAGAGATAAAACAAACAGATGCCTTTTGTCCGTCCATGTTGATTGTGCTGCTTCAGCCAAAACTTTCGCAATTATTGGCGCCGATAAATCATCTGTCCCTAAATGAACTGCCCACACATGCCCCTTCATTTCATGGTCATCAAATAATTTCCCATCTAATGTGTTTAACTTAAATTTTGGGAATGCTCCATAGGAAATAGCGCCAAACTGCTTATCCATATCACGCCGCATCAAGGTAAAAGCGGCCAATGTTAACGCAATCATGATCAAAACCCATGCTATCCTATCAATTAATAGATTGTTAGTTTTATGATCGCTCATTCTTCTCCAATCTAAAAATTCGCCATACCACATAAGCAAAAAGCATTAAAGGTATCACCCCAAGGACAAATAATCCGCCGGTTGAAATAGCAAGTCCTTTTGAGTCACCTGCTGGAAGACACGCAGGGCAAGCCCATAAAGTTCCAACAACAACTAAATTTAGCAAAACAGCTGCAATAAGCTGGAACAATTAAGACCTCCAAAGATAGGCGGCATCATAAATCATGAATAATAAAAAATAAACAGCCACTGGAATAGGCACAAAAAAAGCTAACTTCAAAGCCCATCCCTCATGACGT
>CAZCHB010000085.1:0-8361 GCA_964498235.1 uncultured Planctomycetales bacterium | reverse complement strand
GCAAAATTCTTGCCTTCGTTGACTTCGCGTTCTAATTCAGGAAGGATAATTTCACGGATGATCCGACTTGTGGTGTCGCGTATTCCTTCCCCCTTGTCGCTTCGTATCGGGGATTTCCAAAGGTCATGGGGAAGGTGTAGAGCTACATAATCTTCCGCAAGCATCACCTTAAGATGGCTCTTTATAATGTAGGCACTACCTTTACTTTCGTAGACGACTGCTTCATCAGGGACGATCCATACTTTATTGAATATGTTCACAGGAATATTTCCGCCAGAGGCGGATCCGCCTTTGGCGGAACTTAAGCCTTTTTTAGCTGCTTCTTCATATACCTTCTTCCAGAATTCCTTACCTACTTTTCCCTCTGGATTCATAAGACTTGCAGTGATTTGTTTAAGGATATAATCTTGGGCTAACAGGTCGCGCCCCATCTGGGTTTTACCAAAATTCTCCTCAATGATGCGGTCTTTTTCGTAGGGGGATAAATTAACCCATTGATCTCGATTTGCAATTGTTAAAGAGGATAAAAAATATTTGATTAATTTAGCATATTCGACCTTTTGATCCCGTGCATTTAATGACCCCTCTCCTTTGCTGACTAAAAAATCAAATTTAAAAGGGTCCTTTGGGTCAATTATCATGCCTTGCAGTAAGGGCGGTGTGAAAGGAAGGCTTAAGGACAATCTCTCGCCGGGTGCCGGAAGCTTAAGCACATCTATTGCTTTTGCCTGGACACTAGCAGAGGGAACGGTGCTTATTACTAAAACGAGGCTTAGAAGAATATTTGATGTACGTGGAAACATAACAGAATATTGGCCGTTCAAACCTACCACATGTGCTTCTTGATCCATTTATCCAAGGCCTGAACGGAAACTGGGATCTTTATAGTGAACGGTTCTTCTTTAGAAGAAACTACACTTTTAACAGGAGATGCTGTTGCTTGTGTTGGCGCCACAACATTTGGCGCAGGCATGCTGCAGGCATCACAATACACATTAAGCTTAGAGTTTTCTTCAAGCGCTTGATTGACCGCCCTCTGCTTAGCCAGATTATCATCAGCAAGAACGGACAGCGGGGAAATAAATAAAGAACATAAAATAATCACGATGACCATGGTTTTATTCCACTTTAATTATTTAGACAAAGAAGGCTGCTTACGTCCTTCGTAAGTAATATCTTGCAGTCCCAACGGATCATTGCCCAGACGAGTACGGATAATCGCTGGTTTGGCAGCAGGATCTGGATTTGAAATCATTTTATTAAGTTTATTAAGCAAAGCGTCGATCAAGGTAATCTTACCTGTTAAATCCAGGCGGGTAGATTTAATTTTCTCTTCAAGAGCCTTGGTAATCTTTTCTAAATTAGCTAAGACAGTAATATAATCTTTTTGCCATTCCCTTGCTTCACTCTTTAAACCCGCCACAGCATCTTTCTGGCTTTTGATTTGATCCTGTAATGCGTCAACATTCATCTTAAGATCTACGATTTCTTTGTCGAAACGCGCGCGGTCTTCCTCTTCATGTTTTTTAACATCATCAAGCTTAACTTGAATATCACCCATCAGATTTCTCTGGCTATCCACTTGATCCTGCTGTTCTTTAAGGCTTGATTTCAAAACATTAATTTGGTCCTTTAAAAGATTGCTTTCCTGAGTCAACTGCTCTATACGGCCTTGCTGATTTTCAAGAGCTAACTTTGTTTGATTAAGAAGACCTAGCATATAAATGCTGAGCATCACAACCATGACACAAAAAACCAAGGCCGCCACAAAAGAAACTGTTTTTGCAGATGGTTGCGGGGACTTTCTAGATTCTTGAGTTGTCATTCCCATAATTGCTGAAAGTATACACGGTGTTGCGGCAAAATGCCAAAAAAAACCCCGATTACCTAAGTAATCGGGGGGTGTGCGAAAAACTGTAAACCTATATGGCTTATATTTTCACAACGTTTTGGGCTTGTTCACCTTTTGGGCCTTGAACGATTTCAAACGTAACATCTTGTCCTTCGCTCAAAGACTTGTACCCTTCACCTTGGATAACGCTGTGGTGAACGAATACATCCTTACCATTTTCAGGTGTGATGAACCCAAAACCTTTTTGGTCATTGAACCATTTTACTTTACCTTTAACCATTTGTACTACCTCCTTTTATTTACACTTGAGTAGAATCTTAGCTGATCAGCCTGCGCCAAAAATAAAACCCATCTGGCACGTATCTTGGCCGGATGGGCTTTAAGATCACTTTTGCTCTTCTACTCAAAAGATAGTATGCACCATACGAAGAGTTTTGTCAACTATCTTCTTTTAACGCTTCCAAATATTCCCAACGCTCAAAACCTTTCAAAAGCTCATCCGCGACCGCTTCCGCCCGGGCATTTGTATTTTCGATTTCTTTTGGGTCTCTTTGATAAAATGAAACATCGGACAAGATAGCAAATATCCTTTCCTGCTCTGCTTCTAATTTGGCGATCTGATCCGGCAAGGCTTCTAACTCTTTTTGCTCTTTAAAAGACAACTTACGTTTAATAATGGGCTTGTCTTCTATGGCAACCGCCTTCACCGGCTTAAGTTCAGCCTTATCAACAATCCCCTTTGAAGCCCGCTGGGACAGCCAATCATCGTATCCGCCCGGGTACTCGCTGATTTCACCTTTACCTTCAAGCACGATCGTTGATGTGACCACATTGTTTAAAAAAGACCTGTCGTGGCTGACTAACAGGACGGTGCCTTTATAATCTAACAATAATTCTTCCAATAATTCCTGCGTCTCAATGTCCAAATCATTGGTCGGCTCGTCCATGACTAACAAGTTAGACGGCTTAGTAAACAAGCGGGCCAGGAACAAACGGTTGCGTTCCCCGCCGGATAAGACCTTGACCGGGGTACGGGCCCGGTCCGGCGTAAATAAGAAATCCTGCAAATATCCAATCACATGGCGCGGTCGTCCATCAATGGTCAACGTATCACTGCCGCCGGTGACATTTTCAATGACGGTACGCTCTTCTTCCAATTGCTCACGCAATTGATCATAATACGCGACTTCTAGATTTGTACCTAAGCGGACCTTGCCTTTATGGGGCGCTAACTGGCCCAACAAAATTCTAAGCAACGTGGTTTTACCACAGCCGTTAGGGCCAATAACACCAATCTTATCGCCCCGCATGATCTGGGTTGAGAAGTCTTTGATCAAACAATTATCGCCGTAACTAAAGCCAAGATGTGACGCCTTGACCACCAGATGCCCTGAATTTTCTGCTTCCTGCGCTTTCATCTTTACCTGCCCGATCAATTGGCGCTGGGCTGATTTTTCAAGGCGCATGCGCTCCAAAGCCTTGACACGGCCTTCATTACGCGTCCGGCGGGCCTTGACTCCTTTACGGATCCAAATCTCTTCTTCTGCTAACTTCTTGTCAAAATCCGCGCGCTGGGCCGCTTCAACTTCTAACAAAGCGGCTTTTCGCTCCAAGAAAGTCGTATAATCGCAGGCCCATGAATAAATCTTCCCGCGGTCAAGCTCGACGATACGGTTAGCTAAATTCTTCATAAAGGTGCGGTCATGGGTGACAAAAAATAACGTCCCTTCGTATTTCTTTAAGAAACCTTCCAGCCAATTAATGGAATCAATATCTAAGTGATTGGTGGGCTCATCAAGGAGCAAAATATCCGGCTTAATAACCAGGGCGCGGGCTAATAGGACACGGCGTTTTTGTCCCCCAGAAAGCTGGGCAAAATCAGCCTCACCGTCTAATTTCATGTGCTCTAAGACCAGCTCGACTTCATTATTAATGTCCCATCCGCCGCTGTGGTCCAACTTTCCCTGCAGGTCATCTAATTTCTTTAACAACTCCGGCGAATGGTCCGTATGCAGTTGATGCACCAGATGATGGTAATCAACGAGCAATTGGGCTCTTTTGCCTAAGCCCGATAAAACGATATCAAAAACATTACCGGAAATATCATTAGGCACTTCCTGGGGCAGGTGCGTTACCTGCACACCCTTTTGGTAAACGATTTCACCTTTATCAATTTCAATCTGCCCTGCCATCACCTTCATGATGGTGGTCTTTCCCACGCCGTTACGGCCAAGCAAGGCCACGCGCTCACCAGCTTCTAATTGAAGGCTAAGGTTATCAAAAACTAACGGCCCGCCGAAGGCAAGGCTGATTTCCTGTAAACTAATTAAAGCCATATATTCCTATTCAATGCTCTTTGGGAATGACAAATAACTACTAATGTCCCGTTAAAAGATCTTTATTATTAATGCTGGATTTCAATTTTTCGACGAGAGTTTGCGCGGCTTCAACACGGTTAAGCCCGGCTAAAGAACGCCGTAAATGCTCGACGCTCTTATGTTCTTCTGGGCTCATCAATAATTCATTCTTGCGGGTATTGCTTTTGGCAATATCAATCGCCGGAAAAATGCGGTGGCTGGCGATTTCACGGGAAAGGACAATTTCCATATTCCCCGTCCCCTTAAATTCTTCAAAAATAACTTCATCCATGCGGCTGCCGGTTTCAACCAGTATCGTCGCCAAGATAGTGAGCGACCCTGCCCCTTCAAGCTTACGGGCGGCGCCAAAGATACGTCGAGGCATATACATGGCCTGGGCATCCACCCCGCCGGAAAGAGTACGTCCGCTATTTTGGCTTTGGGCATTATGCACCCGGGCTAAACGGGTCAGGGAATCAATAACCACCATGACATCGGCGCCTTCAGATACCTCTTTAAATACCCGGCGCATTAATTCATCAGCCACCTGCACATGGTGGTCATAACTTTGATCTGACGATGATGAATGAACCTCGGCAGAGATAGAACGTTTGAATTCGGTCACTTCCTCAGGCCGCTCGTCAATGAGCAGGCAATATAATTTAATATTTGGGTTAGCCTTAGCGACGGCTTGGCAAATATGTTTTAAGAAGGTCGTCTTTCCAGATCCCGGAGGGGCCACAATTAGGCCTCGCTGGCCTAAACCAATGGGACATATTAAATCCATGGCACGCATGGTCAATTCCCTAGATCCATCTTCTAAACGCACACGCGGCTGAGGGTCTATGGGCGTGCCGGCAAAAAATTTGGTCTCAAATTCATCCGCACGGCGCGGCGCGGCTGAGCGCATTTGTTGGCGCATAGGCGCACGCTGGGATTGATGATTCCGTTGATTCGTTCGATAATTTTTCATGTTTGGCTTAAAATCGTATTAAATTCTCTCTACGAGGAGATATAAGAATAGCAGGCATTAGGTAAAATAACTAGAAATATTTATTTAAGTGAAAATGCAGGGATATACACGCCTTTATATTCACGTTTCCACCAATTAAGCGTTGTCCTTCTCTCTAACATCGTCGTAAAACGGTATTGATACATCAGCGCCCTGATATATTTAGGCGGATGGGCTTTAAAAGGATTGTATTTAAACAGCTCCAACACCTGTTTTGAATCATCCAAGATCCGGACCATTGTATTGACCAGCCATGGGCTGCGGCTATAATCACCAAGCGCCGCAAACCACATCTGCCAATCTAAACGGGGCTGATGAAGAATGGTCCAGCTGGGAGCCTTATCTGTGGTCCCCGGCTTCCAATGGAATTCATACGCCTTCCAAACGATCCCGTTATCACTGCCCTCGATGATGATCTCATCACGCTGTTTTGTCATCACGGCGAATAAGCCGTAATTATTAATTGTCCGCCACGGCGCAAGCTCATTAAGGACCTTGACAACCGGCTGAGGCAGGCGCCAGTTCGTCATCGATAGCGCCTGTGAAACGCTAAGAAATAATATGACAGCGGCAATGCCCCCTCCTGCTATCTTCAACGGCAAGCTTTGTTGCGCCGTCTTTGCCCCCTTAAAAAACGCATCATCTAAAAGCGTGATGCATAAGACAAGAGTCAGCAAATTAAAGAAAGCGTAATTGCCCGAGAGCATAATCATCACCTGAAGCGCCGATAATAAATAAAACGCGGCAATCCTCAACCTTCGTCCGAAAAAAATAAAGAACGGAACAACCAACTCAATAAAAAACATCACCGAACAAGAAAACTTATGAAACCAAACTGGAAACTGATTAATGTACCAACTGAAAAAATTAGGGATGGGCTGGGTCCAATAGTGATAGGTCAACGCTGTTAAATCCGCCCATGAACTGTCCCGGCTTAATAATTTGACCACGCCGGACTGCAGCATCAGTTTAAACAAAAGCAGGCGCAAGAGCCATTCAACTGCCCTTAAGGGCGGGGTGGCTTCAGGATCAATCCTTAAGCTAAACGGAAATAAAAAAATGCTAATAAAACCTGCTTCCAATAAAAGATTATCCCACTGAAATCCCAGAAAAACCTGTCCGACGACTGTCAAAGATAAATAAAGGCCCCATAATATCAAGGCATTAAGCGCAGGCAGGATTCCCATTAGCAACAAAACAGAACAGAACACACCCAAAAAACAAAGAAAAAGAAGAAAATCATCAGCATGATTGAGCCAACAGATCGTTGGAGTATGCCAAAAAAAAGACGCCCCCCAATAATCACGGGAGGCGTTTAAATAATCAGCGACAGGAAGAACCCCATTAACCCCTATCAAACCCAAGATCTGTGTACCAAGAGACCAAAAGGCAATGAAATAAATAACACTTAAACAGCGTAAGAATATTTGTGCTGTCATTCTGCTAGGATCTTACCTGATTTACAGCCATTTCACTCACATTATTTTTCTTCATCCTTACCCCATATCCTTTCTTTAAATTCATCTCGGCCGGTGTTTTCATGGTACATTTGATAGCGCATCGCGCTTTTTTGATAATACTTTTGATGGTAATCTTCCGCAGGATAAAATTTCGATGCCGCAACAATCTCGGTTACGATCGGCTTATCAAATTTACCTGAAGCGCCTAATTCTTTCTTAGATGCTTCGGCAATACGCTGTTGGTCGGCATTTTCATAAAAAATAGCACTCCGGTACTGCGTACCATGGTCGACAAATTGGGCATTAACCGCGGTTGGGTCAATATTACGCCAGAAAATATTTAACAGTTTTTCATATGAAACAAGCGATGGGTCATACGTAATTTGAATAGCCTCCGCATGACCTGTATCGCCGTTAGATATTTCTTCATACGTTGGATTAACCGTATGCCCTCCGGTGTAGCCTACCATGGTTGACTTGACCCCCTTAATACGGTCAAAGAACGGCTGCATACACCAAAAACACCCGCCGGCAAATGTGGCTTTTTGTAAATTTGCATCGTTCATCGTTGGCTCCTGTGCGCATAAAAAAGTAATCGTTAGGAAAATACAAGATACTAAAAGAAGAATTAATTTCATATTCAATCTCTTACTTGTCGGTTGATACAAATTTTAAGGCTACTGAATTAATACAATATCTTTTCCCTGTAGGCGGCGGGCCGTCATCAAAGACATGGCCTAAGTGCGCCAAACAACGGGCGCAATGGACTTCAGTGCGGGTCATGCCGAATTCCGTATCCACCTGACAGCCCACATTCGCCTCATTGACAGGATCCCAAAAAGAGGGCCAGCCGGTCCCTGATTCAAATTTGTAATCCACTAAAAATAAATCAGTGCCGCAATTGACACATTTATAAATACCCTTTGTGTGACTTTTAGTGGGCAAACCACAGAAAGCGCGTTCAGTCCCGTGCTCACGCGTGACCCGATACGCTTCCGGCGTTAATATCTTTTTCCATTCATCATCGCTCTTAATGATGCGGTCAACCATTTCAAAAGTCTTTGTTTGGGCATTATAAATCTTGATCTTATCCATGGCATTGTCCTTTTGCGCCCAGACCAGATGGATTGGGCTAATTACAACAAGTATGGCCGTTAACATGTTAACAATCTTCATCGCAATCTTATTCCTGCCACTTTATACGATTTATCTGGGCGAACATATAAAGCGCGCTTTTAAACTCTTTAAGTGATCCTGCCCCTTCCATGCGGGCGCTTTTAATCTCATTACCCTCTGTATCTAAAAATATCACCGTCGGCAATCCGGCAATATTATACTTATCAATCAAGGCCTGAATCTCTTGCGTATCAATATTGGTCGCATCTACCCGGATCGCGTTGGCTTGTTTTAATTTAGCCATGATCTCCGGCTTTGAGAATACGTCCCTATCTAACTCATGACAGCCGATGCACCATTCGGCGAAGAAATCAAGGATAACCCCCTTCTTCTGACCGACAGCCTGATTAAATGATGTTTCGCTGTATTTCTGCCAAACCATTGTTGATGGCGTTGAAGGTGTCGTTAAATGAAAGGCCAGAGATAAATAAAATACCGCGAACCCAAGCAATACAACACCAAAGATTTTCTCAACCCACTTTAACCAGTTTCCCGCCTTAGGAA
>CAZCHB010000084.1:0-8381 GCA_964498235.1 uncultured Planctomycetales bacterium | reverse complement strand
GGGAAATTTACGAAGTGTGCAGAAGGCTTTTGAGAAGGTCGGCGCACAGGCCATTATTACCCGTTTACCTATGGATATTTATAAAGCTAGCCATGTGGTCCTTCCCGGTGTCGGAGCTATGGCGCCTGCTGTCAGCAAATTACATGAATTAGGTTTATCTGATGCTATCCGTAAGGTGATTCGCGATGGCAAACCTTTTTTAGGGATTTGCTTGGGCTATCAATTGTTATTTGAACGAAGCTCTGAAGGCGGAATGACGGAAGGTTTGAGAATTTTAAAAGGCAGTGTTGAACGTTTTACCCAGGGTAAGGTTCCTCATATGGGATAAAATTTCAAAATGCCGGCCACCAGTTAGGCGCGGGACTCAAAGACGGCGATAATGTTTATTTTTGCCATTCATATTTTGTTAACCCGGCGGATAAATTAATGATAGCGGCGACAACTCAATACGGTATAGAGTATGCCTCGGCTGTTGTTTCAGGCAAGATTTGGGGCGTCCAGTTTCACCCCGAAAAAAGCCACACGGTGGGCTTAAAAATTCTAGAAAATTTTATTAAACTATGATTCTCATTCCAGCGATAGATATTAAGGGCGGCAAGGTTGTCCGTTTATTCCAAGGTAAATTTTCCGACGTAACAGAATACGCGGATGATCCAGCGGCCATGGCTATTAAGTGGGAAAAAATGGGCGCACAGTGGCTGCACTTAGTTGATTTAGACGGCGCTAAAGACGGCGTCATGGCTAATAAAGAAGTCATTACCAAAATAGCGCAGACAGTCAAGATCCCTGTCGAAGTCGGTGGCGGTGTGCGGGATCGCGAAACAGTAGAGTATTTAATTGATACTGCCAAGGTCAGCCGTGTCATTCTTGGAACTCGGGCTATTGAGAACCGTAATTTCCTAAAGAAAATGCTAAAGTCATACGGTGAGAAAATCTGCGTAAGTTTAGATTGTGCTAATGGCTTAGTGGCAGGACGTGGCTGGGTATCGACTAGTAATATTAAAGGCGTTGATTTAGCTAAAGAATTAGAAGCGATTGGCCTGCAATGGATGGTTTATACTGACATTGCCCGCGACGGCACCTTATCCGGCCCTAATTATGAGCAAATAGAGAATATGCTGAAAAATATTTCAGCGATTAAATTTATTGCCTCCGGCGGTATTGGGACAATTGACGATGTAAAGAAATTATTACAAATACCAGGTGTAGAAGCAGCTATTACAGGTAAAGCTATTTATGAAGGTAAATTAGATTTTCAGGAAGCATTGCAATTATTAAAATAAGGATAAAACAAGAAGAGTTTAGAAATTTTAATGGTGAGTATTAGAATAAAGGGCATTGTGTAGCAAAACAGTCAGGGGTTTTTCGCCAAATGTCTGCGAGGATTTACAGTGAGTCTGTCTAAATAAGCTTGGTATACTTTTAAGACAGACGAACTGTAAACCGACGCAGACGGCGAAAATACCCCGTTTTGCGGAACAATGGCCTTTATTCTACACGGATGAAAAATGCTCAATAAAAGAATAATCCCATGTTTAGATGTCAAAGACGGCCGGGTCGTTAAGGGGGTCAATTTTGTTTCTTTACGTGATGCCGGTGATCCTGTCGACTGTGCTAAAGCCTATGACGCGGCAGGGGCGGATGAATTAGTTTTTTTGGATATTACGGCTAGTATTGAACAGCGTAAAACCTTTATTGATGTGGTTAGTCGCACGGCCGAACAGGTTTTTATGCCATTAACCGTGGGCGGCGGGATATCGAATGTCACAGATATTAAGCATCTCTTATTTGCAGGCGCGGACAAGGTCTCATTAAATACTTCTGCTGTTAAAGAACCGGGACTGATTAGAACAGCGGCGACCATGTTTGGAAGTCAGTGCATTGTGGTGGCTATTGACGCGAAAAAGGTCAACGGCCAGTGGGAGGTTTTTACCCATGGTGGACGCAATCCGACAGGGAAAAATGTTATACTTTGGGCTCGGGAAGTTGAAGCCAAAGGGGCTGGTGAAATTTTACTGACGAGCATGGATGCGGATGGGACAAAGAATGGTTTTGATATCGAATTGATTGCCTCTGGCGGTGCTGGAAAATTGGAACATTTTTACGATGTATTTACAAAGACAGGGGCTGATGCGGCTTTAGCAGCGTCGGTTTTTCATTACGGTGAAATTCCTATTGGGGATGTTAAACAGTATTTAAAAGATAAACAAGTGAGAGTGCGATGAAGAATGAAATGGAAACTATCCAAATTACCAAGGATAACCTTGAGAAATTAAAATTTACGTCGGAAGGGTTAATTCCAGCGATTGCTCAGGATTACAAATCAGGTGAAGTCTTAATGATGGCATGGATGAATATTGATTCTCTAAAGGCGACGATTGAAACCAAGAAAGCGTCGTATTGGTCCCGTTCCCGTAAATCATTTTGGGTTAAGGGTGAAACATCAGGCCACGTGCAACATGTTAAAGAAATATTTTATGATTGTGACTGCGATGTTTTATTGATGAAGGTTGATCAAGTTGGGGCGGCCTGCCATACTAATGAGCGTTCCTGCTTTTATCGAAAGATTAATTATTAATGCATAGTTTATCAAAAGAAGAATTTCTTAGGCTATCATCTAAAGGCAATCTGATTCCTGTATTCAAAGAGATCTTAGGCGATTTGGAAACGCCGGTCTCAGCTTACATGAAACTGTCTAAAACATCTAAGTATTCTTTCCTATTGGAATCTGTCGAGGGCGGTGAGAAGTTTGCCCGTTTTTCATTTATCGCGCGTGATCCTAAGCTTATTGTCCGCAGTAAAGCCAATCAGGCTCAAATTCTTCAATTAATCAACGGTATGTTAAAGAGGGAAGATAAACCTTTTGATGGGTCGCCATTGACAATTATTAGAGATTTAATGAAAAAGTACAAGGCGGTTGATCTTCCTCAATTGCCGCGGTTTTTTGGCGGGATGGTCGGGTATTTAAGTTATGACTGTGTGCGTTTTTTCGAACGATTGTCGGACAATTCAAAAGATGATTTGAAACTTGATGATATGGTGCTGATGCAGGCTAATGACTTGGTAATCTTTGATCACCGCCATAGGACTATTAAGATAGTGTCTTGTGTTTTTATTGACCCGAAAGATTCACAAGCCGTCAAAATTAAGAAATACAATGACGCGCTTAGTATAATTGAGGGTCTGATCAAGGACTTAAGTAAGGCATTACCTGTACAATCTTCTAAAAACAGCAGTCATCAAGTTCACGTTAAATCAAATTATACCCAAGCGCAATATGGAGCCATGGTTAAAACGGCCAAGAAGCACATTTTAGCAGGGGACATCATTCAAGTTGTGCTGTCACAGCGTTTTTCGGTTGATATTAATGTCCCTTCATTACAGATTTACCGCGCCTTGCGAGCGCTTAATCCGTCCCCGTACATGTTTTATCTTAATTTAGACGGCGTCCAATTAGTAGGCGCATCTCCTGAGCTTTTAGTACGTTGTGAAAACGGCCTTGTGGAGACCCGGCCGATTGCCGGAACCAGGCCGCGGGGTCAAAATGAAGCAGAGGATGAAAAACTCCAAAAAGAGCTTTTAGCTGACCCCAAAGAGAAGGCTGAGCATGTGATGTTAGTTGATCTGGGGCGTAATGATTTAGGCCGTGTTTGCCAAAAAGGCACGGTTAAGCTCTCTGAATTTATGAATATTGAAAAGTATTCTCATGTCATGCATATTGTCAGCAATGTTCAAGGTCAAATTGCCGACGGAAAAGACGCGTTGGATGTTTTAGAAGCTTCTTTTCCAGCAGGAACGGTTTCCGGGGCGCCGAAAATCCGTGCGATGGAAATTATTGAGGATTTAGAAGGCTTAAAAAGGGGGCCTTACGCGGGAGCGGTCGGATATTACAGCTATTCGAAAAACCTTGATATGTGCATAACTATACGTACAATAGTGGTTCACGGCCGTAAGGCATATGTCCAGGCAGGGGCTGGAATCGTAGCTGATTCAGATCCGGTCAAGGAATATGTGGAAACTGTCAATAAAGCAAAAGCGCAAATTAAAGCTATTGAGCTTGCGCATCATTAAACGTAGGGACTCGGGTCTTTTCCTGCCAGCTGGCAGATGAAACTCGTCCGTACAACGAAAGGGAGAAAATGGAAGTAAGAATCAGATTACAAAAAGCAGGAAAGGCTTCAAACAAGGCTTACAATTACCGCATTGTTGCGTTGCCCCGCAAAGAAGGCCGCGATGGGCGCACCTTGGATATTTTAGGATATTATGATCCAGCCAAGAAACCAGCCGCTTACTCTATCGATAAAGAAAAAGTGAATGCATGGGTGGCTAAGGGTGCTCAATTAAGTGATACCGTCCGCAGTTTAATGAAGAAAAAATAGTTTTATTGAAAGGTGTTTATGCCACAAGATTCTGGACTCACACAGATGTTGTTTTTGTATGTCCCTATTGGGTTGATTTTTTATTTCCTGGTGATCCGTCCTCAGCGTAAAGAGCAGAAAAAGATTAGGGAAATGCTGGCTAATCTGAAGAAGAATGATGAGATTGTCACAACTTCCGGAATACACGGGACTGTTGCTATTGTTAAAGAAAAAACAGTCGTTGTGCGTGTTGATGAAGGATGCCGCATTGAATTTGACCGCGAATCAATCGCGCGGGTTAAAAGCGGTGAGATAAAACCTGAAATCGTAAAATAGAAATTTTTTAGAAAGGTTCGTTATGACCGCGGATTTACGCAAACGCATTATTATCATTTTTATAGTTGTCGCCGGTTGCTTTGCTTCAATTTGGCCTATTCAAAAACGCATCAACTTAGGGCTTGACCTTAAGGGCGGGATGCATTTAATTTTGAAGGTGGATAATGAAGCGCTTAAAGATGATGGGGCAAAGAATGATGCTGTCTTGCGTTCCATGGAAGTATTGCGTAACCGTATTGATGGGTTGGGGGTTGGTGAAACCTTAATCCAGCGGCAAGGTCAGAATCAAATCTTGGTTCAATTGCCAGGAGTTACCGACCGCAATAAAGCTATTGAAATGGTCGGGCGCGTTGCGCATTTAGAGTTCCGTTTGGTCAATTCAGATCCAGCTAAGTTGACGGAAGCGATAGCCGGCAATGTCTCGGAAGGCTTTATATTACTCAATTCCAAAGAGGAAAGCGGTAAGATCCTGGTTGAAAAAGAATCTGTTTTAGGAGGTGAGGCAATTAAGGATGCTCGGGTTGATTTTGACGAGATGGGAGGTATCCAGCCAAAAATCTCATTGACCTTCAATGACAAGGGCGCAAAGACATTTGCTGATGTGACGACTGCCCATGTTAATGAACGTTTGGCTATCGTTTTAGATAACGAAGTCATATCTGCACCTAACATACGTGAACCAATTCTTAGCGGTACAGCGGAAATCACCGGCACGTATAAAATCGAAGAAGCCAATTTGTTGGCGCTGGCGCTACGCTCTGGAGCATTGCCTGTCCCTATGCATATTGAGGAAGAACGTACTATCGGACCATTACTTGGGAAAGATTCCATAGAAGCCGGGTTTAAAGCGGTTATTTTAGGTGGGATCCTCATTGTATTATTTATGGTTTTCTATTATTTGCTCGGTGGTCTTATCGCCTCATTGGCTTTGGTTGTCAATTTTTTGATGATTCTTGGAAGCATGGGCCTGTTAAATATCCTGATGCCTGACGCGCAAGTCACGTTGACCTTGCCTGGTATCGCGGGGATTATTTTGACGCTGGGGATGGCGGTTGACGCTAATGTCCTCATAAATGAACGAATAAGGGAAGAAATAAAGAATGGATTGCCGCTTAATGCTTCTGTCAAAGCAGGTTATAACAGGGCATGGTCAGCAATCCTTGATTCCCATGTCACATCGTTAATCGCTGGATTTCTGCTCTTCCAATTTGGTTCCGGCCCTATTAAAGGTTTCGCGGTAACATTGACAACAGGTCTTATTGCCAGTATGTTTACATCGATTTATATTACGCGCACCGTTTATATGTGGCTCATTTCAGCGGGTATGATCAAGAATTTGCCTATGATGCAGATATTCAAGAATCCTAATTTCAATTTCTTGAATAAAAGCACTGTTTGTTTTATTTTGTCCGGGCTGATTTTAGGTTATGGAATGTTTAATTTGGTTCAAAAAAAGGATTCGGCATATGGTATTGATTTCGCCGGAGGCCAAATCCAGGAATTCAAATTTACCAAGGCTATTGACGCAGAAAAGATTCGCAGCATTTTCAAGGAAGCGAAATTAAATGACGCTGTAATACAGACCTTTCCAAATTCCCCTGAAACAGTTATTATAAGGACTTCGGAAGATACGCATGATACGATCAGCGGATTATTCAAGGCGAAAATGATGGATAATGCATTTGAAGTCATGCGTATTGAGAAGGTCGGACCCGTGGTCGGTCAAGCCCTGCGCACCAAGGCCATGTATGCCATTATATTTGCGATGCTTGGGATGCTTATTTATGTAGGTTTCAGGTTTAAGCATTTTAATTTCGCGGCTGCTTCAGTTGTGGCGATTTTTCACGATGTGTTGATTACTTTGGGGATAATCGTCCTGATGGGACGGCAAATTGATTTGCTTGTCGTGACAGCTTTGATGACGATTGCGGGGTATTCAATTAACGATTCCATTGTCATTTATGATCGCGTTAGAGAAAATGTCGTGAAATCAAAAAATAAACCGCTGGCTGAAGTTATCAATGATAGTATCAACCAGACGCTTGGCCGTTCTGTGCTGACAACATCTGTTACCATGCTTTCTGTATTGGCCCTTTTCTTTTTTGGCGGGGAAGTGCTTAATACGTTCTCTCTCGTCCTGATCATTGGTTTTATTTTTGGGACATATTCAACAGTGTATATTGTGTCACCATTGTTCTTAATGCTGCATGGTTCAAAGAAATGGTAGGAAAATCATCGTCAGGTTGACGATGGCAACAGGTCTTAATGTTTAAATCCTTGGAATTTATCGTTGGCCAGAAGGTCAACATGGAGGAGGTTTTAAAATCTTTAGTCGCCTTCGGGTTTACCCAGGCGACTAAAGTTTTTAAAGAGGGTGAATTTGCTCTGCGCGGCGGGGTGTTAGATATATACCCTGAACATTTCGAAATTCCCATCCGTTTAGATATCGATGATGATGTCATTATTAAAATTATAGGTTTTGACCCTTTTACCGCAAAACCATTAGAAGAACACACCATTGTTGTTGTTTTGCCCTTTAAGAAATCATCATCTCCTTTTTCATCAGATACCCCGTTAAATAGTTTTGTTGACATCTCATCCGGCGATTACGTCGTGCATAATAATCACGGGATTGGGCGTTTGATTGGGATTAAGCCGCTTGAGGCGGATCCTTTAAAGCGTGAGCATTTGATCATCGAGTATAAGGACGGGGATAAGCTTTTTGTTCCTAAGCATGATATTCACTTGGTGCAGAAATACGTGTCCTTTGCAAAACGCCCTGCGCGATTAAATAAATTGGGCAGTAAGGAATGGATTGCGACGCGCAAGGCAGTTGAGAAAAAGCTCCGATTACTGGCCGCTGAATTATTACGCGTCCAAGCCCTGCGGGCGCAATTACAAGGGTTTAAGTTTTCTAAAGATACCCAGTGGCAGAAAGATTTCGAAGCCAAGTTTCCATTTAGAGAAACACCCGACCAATTAAAGGCTATGGCGGATGTAAAGTCTGATATGGAACATGGTCTTCCGATGGATCGTTTGATTTGCGGAGATGTCGGTTATGGTAAAACAGAGGTGGCCTTGAGGGCTGTATTTAAAGCGGTCATGGACCATAAGCAAGTGGCCATTCTAGTTCCGACGACAATCCTGGCAGAACAGCATTTTTTCAATTTCCAAAGACGTTTAACTGATTTTCCTGTAAGGGTTGGCATGTTATCGCGTTTTCGTACTAAGGCTGAGCAAAAGGTAATCGTCAAGGATTTAGCCGAAGGTAAGGTTGATATTGTGATCGGCACGCATCGGCTGTTATCGAAAGATATTGCATTTAAAGATTTAGGGCTCGTTGTCATTGACGAAGAACAGCGTTTTGGGGTTAGGTCTAAAGAGAAATTAAAACAATTTAGGCTTTTGGCGGATGTGCTGACGCTCTCTGCCACGCCGATTCCCCGCACGCTTTACATGGCTTTATCAGGTGCCAGAGACATGTCAGTGATTACCACGCCGCCGACAAACCGGATGGCTGTTAAAACAGAAATTATCCCCTATGACGAGGAAGTTATTGCGGAAGCGATAAAACGTGAGCTGGCTCGAAATGGACAAGTTTTCTTTCTTCATAATCGTGTTGAGAATATCGAAACTGTTGCAGACGGCATTAGGAATCTAATTCCAAACGCCCGGATCGCCGTAGGT
>CAZCHB010000083.1:0-8445 GCA_964498235.1 uncultured Planctomycetales bacterium | reverse complement strand
CGGGTACATTGACACAAGATCATCTAACTGATTAGCTTTATTCAAAAGCCTATCTGATAATGGAAAAATATCTTCTAAGCTTTTATATCTGTTGAAAGCTTCAATACTATCTAACCTATCAAGACGCGGGCCGCCGACAACTCTTGGAAAATGTTCAACCTCAACGATACCAAGCTTAGCCGGTTTATCGGGTCCTAATACCCATAAACTCACCTGAGCGGTAGATGGCCCTACATTTTTTCCCATAAGAGCTTCCCATACCCCCCTTGTTAGATCCGCCACTCTTTTAGGAGCCTTGCTTTCTCTTGGACTAAAATATTCAATCTTTCCCCTATCAGCATTCTTGGCAATTAAACTTACTATTGTAAGACTTCCATCAGCATTCAATCTGTTTATCGATATCATTACGTAATAATTTAGCGGGACTATATTTGAAGCAATTGTCATAGCTAGCGGATTAAACCTGTCACCGTTTGCAGTAAACGGCTCTAAAAATTCTAAATCACGGCCTTTCCAGCCATAGGTTGAAATTTCTCCTCCAACAATATCACCAGTCTTGACGGTATTGTAATACTGCATCGAATTACTAGCTTCAGTTTTAGTTGTATAAAGCGTCCCACCTCCTAAAAACGTTGTTGCTAACACGACAACTCTGAGCAATCTTTTTAATTGACCGAGCATCGCCATATTAGCCCTAAAATCTTCACCTTGTCCCACTGATGCCTGCGCCGTATCAATTGTCATATGCATCCCGCCGGAAAAATATTTCTTAGGGATCATCTGCCCTGATGATGAATCGAGTTCTTCCTTAATATAGCTATAGGCACCTTTTTTGTAGGCCTTTAAATATTGCTGATATATCTTCTGATTAATTACTTTATCTTTTGTATCAACACCTAACGTTTTTCCTTGATCAACATAGGCTTTTGAGAGCACGTTATCTTTAAGATTCTTTTTATACCACGACGCTAAAATTAGCGCCTGATAAATCTGACGCAATTTAGCAAAATGAGAACCTTCATTAACTTCTTTCTCAAGTGCTGGAATAATTATTTCACGGATTATATTTAACGTTCTTGTAGAAACAGGTTTATAACCCGTCCGTTCTTGTGCGGGTTTTAAACCCACCCTTACAGAATTTTTTAATTTTGATAAATAATCTTCTTCCAACATCACCTTCATAGAACTTTTAACAACGAATACCGTATTGGCTTTTGCATTTTCGTGAATGACAGCCTCATTAGGAAGGATCCAAACTTTGTTAAAAGAATTCATTGGAATATTTGTCGTGCCGAATTTTTGGGCAGATTCAGTATAAACTTTCTGCCAGAATTTCTTGCCTAATTGGCGCTCAGGGTAGAAGGCGGTCGCCATGATTTGCTTTAGGATATAATCCTGCGCCAATAATTCCTTGCCCATTTCCGTATCGCCAAAACCTGTTGGAATAGTACGATCTTTTTCATAAGGGGATAAGTTAACCCACATGTCTTTTTCAGGGGTTGTCAGCGCGGCCAAAAAATAAGACGAAAGCTTGTGACCTTCATCCTTGATTTGTTCCTGAGTTAGATTCATCTCGCCCGTATCGACAATAAATTCAAATTTAAACGGATTTTCTGGAAATAATTTCACCCCCTTAACCAGGAGTGGATCAAATTTAGGCGATAAATTAACCATGCTTCCAACCGAAGGCAATAAGACTTCTTGTGCATAAATCACAGGATCATGCACAGCATTAAACAAGAATGAGGCCGTTATATAGGCTATAAAGAATTTCTTCATCATTACAAAAGTATGCCTTATAGTTAAGGGCAAATCAAGGGGTTGGACGCTGTTTCGGGAAAACGCTTTCTAGATGGTCTTTAGCGCTGATCGTATAGCATAAGCAACAACACCAAAAGCAACAGCAACATTCAATGAATTTTTAATCCCAGCCATCTCGATTTCAATAGCAGTATCACATTCTTTCACTAAACCATCTTCAACACCCGTAATTTCATTGCCAATCACCAAACAAACGGGTGATTTCGGGTGAAATTGATCATGCTGTACACTACCCTCAATTTGCTCCAACAAGACTATTTGATAACCTTTTAATTTTAACTCTTTAATAAGTGACAAAATATTCTCACTGTATTCCCACGGTACATGATCCTCAGCACCCAGTGATGTCTTAGTAATTCCCCCTTGCGGCGGATAACCCGTGTGCCCACAGAGCCAAACCTTTTCAACCCCAGCACCGTCAGCCGTTCTAAAGATTGAACCGACATTATGCAGGCTGCGGATACTGTTTAAAACAACACAGAACGGCAGACGCTTATCATTAAGCTTAGCAACTTGACGGGCAACAATATCTTCGTGTGTTAATTTACGCATAAATTTTATCATTAGTTGCGGGCCTTTTGGGCTAAGGGCGTTATGTGAAGCACAGTCAAGAATTTTTTGCCAAAAGTTTGCGAAGATTTACAATGAAAAAGTCAAAATAAGCTCGGTATACTTTTAAGACTTTCGAATTGTAAACTGAACCGTACTATGTCATATATTAGCGGCCTAAATTGCAGAGGCAATTTAGGGCAAACGGCAAAAATATTACGTGCTGAACATAACACCCTTAGCCCAAAAGGCTTTCCCATTCGATAGTTACAGCCTCCACTAATGGTTTAATGATTTCAGCTGAAAAATCAAATTTAATGCCGGCGGCTTGATATAGCTCTGGCAAAGGCCTTGACCCACCTAAGGCTAAACCCCGTCGATAATCAGCTAATGCTTTCTTAAGATCCTTGCGCGCGTTCATCCATACTTGTAATGAACCAAGCTGTGCGATCCCATACTCGATGTAATAAAATGGGACTTCAAAGATGTGCAATTGACGGTGCCATAAATAAGCCTTGACCTCTTCGTGCCCCGTCCAATCGATGAACTTCCCGCCAAATTGTTCGTAAAAACCAAGCCAGGCTTGACGGCGTTCTTGCGGCGAATGATTCGGATGCTCATAAAGCCAATGCTGAAAGGCATCGATGTTAGCCACCCATGCTAACACATGAATAATTCCCTCAAGATGCTCGCGATTAGAACGCTTGGTTTCTTCTTGGGAATAAAATTCATTAATATAACTTCCGCCCAACAACTCCATTGCCATTGACGCGACTTCACAAAATTCCATAGGCGCATGACGGTAATCAACTAAGGGGTCAGCGGCAGCGGCCAAGGCGTGAAAGGCATGCCCGCCTTCATGCAAAAGGGTGCGAATATCATCATCAACACCGACAGCATTCATAAAGATAAATGGCTTACGGGCTTCGCTCAATGTATTCTGATATCCGCCGGGCGCCTTTCCTTTTCGGGAATCTAAATCTAACAACCCTAAATCGTCCATCTCCTTAAATTCATTGCCTAATTGGGGATCGAGCCTGTTAAATATTTTCTTAGCCCCGCTAATTAATTCTTTGACTTCGCTAAAAGGCTTAAGAGGGGCGCGGCCTAAGGGGTCGACGGCGCCATCCCACGGGCGCAGTGATTTTAATTTCATCTCATGTTTGCGGCGTTCATTTATCCGCGCGTTTAAAGGAACAATTAATTGCTCCACCGTCTCATGGTATTTCTTGCAATCCTGCGGCGTATAATCAAAACGGTGATAAGCCTTGAATTGATACTCCGTAAAATTCTTAAAACCGGCGTTAGCGCTGATGTCATTACGCAGTTTGAACATTTGATCGAATAAATTTTCTAACCTATCTTTTTCTTTCAGCCTCCGCTGAGATGTTGCCTTCCACGCGGCTTCACGTTTTACTCGGTCTGTTTCCAATAAATATTTCCCCATCTGCGGCAAGGTCTGCTCCTTGTCTTCAAAATGCACGGTCATGGCCCCGCAAATAGATTGATATTCTTGGGACAATAATTCCACCCTGGTTTGAAGCTCCACATTCTTCTGAACAAACAGCTCAACATCTGTCCTTATAGACCTATCATAGCTTTCATAGCGGTTGGGATTTAAAATTATTTGGCCGGATAACTGCAGGTACTTTTTATTCAAACGGTCATTGACAGGTTTAACAGCAGGCGGGACGGTTTCAATGAATTTCGTATACGCTCCGGCAATTGCCGTATCGCTGGTGTTACAGGTCATTTGAATATAAAGGATTGAACCTGCTTCTGAAAGCGCCGCATCCAACTCTGAACGGTCTAAAAGCCAAGCTTCTAGTTCTTTCTGGTTATTTATCTGCCGTTTTTCAAGCTGTTCATATAGACTAACCACTGTTACAGCATCAGTTAGGTTAACACCGTTGGGAACAAACTGGCGCTTCTGATAGGGGGTTAATTGGGTTAAACTCATAAACTCCTTTCAAGAAAATTTTAATCTTGACATATTAAAATATTTCAGTATATTTAAGGTTCACATTTAGGTCAAACACAATAACATTTGAGGTATTTCCCATGAGATTTTGCGTGATTTGCGGTAAGCAACCCCACTCCGGCATGAAATATAAAAGACGCGGTATGGAAAAGAAAAAAGGCGGAGCTGGTTCCAAAGTCGTCGGTAAATCTTACCGCATGGTCATGCCGAATTTACAGCGCATCAAAATCATGTTAGCCGGCACTGTCAAACGTTCTTTAGTTTGCACATCATGTATTTCTGCCAATAAAATTACTAAAGCGGCTTAATATCTTTAAGCATTAATTGCACCACCGGCGCCTTATTCCAATCGTCGATACTTAAACTATACGCAATATCAACCTTGCTTCCTAATTTAATGGCCTCTTTCATAGAGGCCATGCCGAATCCTACCGCGCTTGTGCTCACTGACCCATTGGTAACCCAGAACTTCAATGTGTCCCTCCCCAAGGCTTGAGGAGAACTTTTAACAGTCAACCCTTTGGAGCAGAATACAGGCGAAGGATTACCTTCCCCATGAGGCTCCATTGATTCAATAATATTGACTAGATCTAAATCAAGGGTAGACAGAGAAACTTCACAATCAATATCTAAGGTGGGCACCATGTGCTGGGCATTTAAATTGACACGGGCAAATTCATTAATCGCAAGACGAAATGCATCAATATTACCGTCTTTTAAGCGTAAACCTGCCGCACGTTTGTGGCCGCCGTAATTATCCAGCATCGACGCACAGCTGGTGAATGCCTCATGCAGGTGAAAACCTTCAATGGAACGGCCTGAGCCAGTGCCTAAACCATCCTCAACCGATATAACTACCGTCGGCCGGTAATATTTATCAACAATACGGCTGGCTACTATCCCCAAAACACCTTTATGCCAGCCTTCTTTAGCAATAACAATAATCTGGCTGTCCTTAATCGCCTGTTCTCTTTCAATCATGGCGATAGCTTCATCCACTACCATCAATTGCATTTTCTGACGGTTCAGGTTATGCTCCTCCAAACTTTGGGCTAATGCCGCCGCTGAAACATTATCTTCAGATAATAATAAATCCAAGGCAATGTTAGCAGAATCCATTCGGCCAGCCGCATTTAGGCGGGGGCCTAAAATAAAACCAATGTAATACGGCTTCATCTTCTTGCCGGAAATTTTTGCCGCTTCTAATAATGCACGCAGGCCGTGCTTCGTTGTCTTTTCGATTAACGGCAAGCCCTTCTTAACGAAGATCCGGTTCTCTCCCCTTAACCCAACCACATCTGCGACGGTTCCGATTGCTACTAAATCTAAATCTTCCTCAGGAACATGCCCAAAGATTGCCTGCGCCAATTTGGCCACCAAGCCCACCGCCGATAAATTCTTAGAAGGGTATAAACAATCTGGACGTTTTGGATCAATAACGGCCAAGGCTAGCGGGATTCTATCGCCATCAGGTTCATGGTGGTCAATGACAATCACATCAATTCCATGCGCCATGATAGCGGCAATTGGTTCAAACGCATTAATCCCGCAGTCAACGGTGATCAATAAGTGAATGCCCTGCGCGCGAGCAAATTCAGCAATGCCAGCATTAAGGCCATAACCTTCTTCCATGCGGTGCGGGATATAATTAATCGCGGTTATACCCAAACGCTTTAACGTCCGCCGCAATAAAGCACTGGAGGTTACACCGTCGACATCGTAATCACCAAAAATCAGCACCTTCTCAGCGCACACTTTAGCCTTTTCAATCCGCTCAACAGCACGATCCATATCTGTCAATAAAAAAGGATTATATAAGGAGGATAACTCTGCAGATAAAAATAATCTCGCGTCTTGGACGGTCGTAATCTGGCGGTTAATTAATAACTGAGCGATAATAGGATGAATTGATAAGGCATCGCTTAGTGTTTGCTGCAGCTTAGGATCAGCTTCTTTGATTCTCCATCGTTTCATGCTTACATCTTTTCCGGGGCGCTGACACCCAATAACCTTAATCCATTCCCTAAAACAATACAGGCCGCGTCAATAAGGGCCAAACGTTCTGCAGACAGCTCTTTATTATCATCAATCACGCGGCAAGAATCATAAAATTTATGAAACGCTGACGCCAATTCCTGCAAATAACGCACCAGCGGAAAAGGCTCCAGTGTTTTAGCACAACCGATTAAAACCTCGGGGTATAAACCAATTTTTCGCATTAAATCAATCTCTTCCGTCTTATCCAAATGGCTTATTCCTTCTGTCTTAGGAGAAAGATCCGCCTCCCCCTTGGCTTTACGGATAATACTATGGATACGCGCGTGCGCGTATTGGATATAAAAGACCGGGTTCTCTGAACTTTGCTTCTTAGCAAGCTCTAAATCGAACTCTAAATGAGCGCTTGTTTGGCGCATCAAGAAAAAGAACCGGCCGGCATCCTTACCAACTTCCTCCATTACCTCGCGCAGGGTGATAAATTCACCCCGGCGGGTAGACATGGAAACTTCCTTACCGTTACGAAAAATCGTCGCTAACTGTACAATAATTACATCTAAATCATCCGGACTATGCCCCAAGGCTCCTGCCGCCGCCTTAATGCGCGGGATATAGCCATGATGATCAGGCCCTAAGATATTGACAATACGCTCGAAACCGCGGGCAAATTTATTCTGGTGATAAACAATATCAGGGGTCAAATAGGTATAATCACCATTGCTTTTCTGTACCACACGGTCTTTATCATCGCCCCACAAGGTTGATTTAAACCACCACGCGCCTTCTTGCTCATAAACAAAACCTTTGGCTTTTAAATCAGCCAATAATTTCTCAATGCCGTTTAAATCCGCTACTTTTGATTGGTATGACCATACGTCAAAATTGACATCGAAATCAACTAAATCTTTCTTAATCACATCCATCAGGTAAACGACACCAAATTGACGAAAAGCTAGTTCAGGCGCTGCATCTAATTGGGCAATTGAAGCAATCTTGTGCTCAGCCATGAATTCCTTCGCCATGGTGCGGATATATTCACCCTGATAACCATCTTCAGGAAATGTGACATCCTCACCTAAAAATTGTTTTGCCCGCGCACAAATCGATCGCCCCAAAATATTAATCTGGTTTCCCTCATCGTTAACGTAATATTCTTTTTTGGCATCAAATCCAACTTGATTGAGAATATTGACCAAACTATCACCGACAGCGGCCTGACGGCCATGGGCCACGGTCAATGGGCCGGTAGGATTGGCACTGACAAATTCCAAACAAAATTTCTTTCCTTGGCCAAAATTAGACTTTCCGTAATCTTCGCGCTGGGCGAATGCATCAGCTAAAAATGAATAAAATCCGGCGTTCGATAAATAAAAATTGATAAAACCCGGGGCTTTAAGTTCAGTTTTTGCTATTAGATTTTTAATGGGAGATTGTCTTAGATCCGCCTCAATAGCTGGTTCCAATTGCTGGGCAATCAGCATGGGGCTTTTCTTAAGCACGCGGCTTAACTGCATGGCGACATTAGACGAGAACTCCCCGAACTGCTTATCAGCCGGAGTATCAATGATAATGTTAGCCTCAAGCACTTCAGGGCACGCTTTTTTCAAGGCTGAAGCAATCACGGCCTGCAATTGTTGACGGATATCACTATACATGAAGATAAATTATTTGACCTTGGGAGCGTCTTGCCAGAGATGTTCTAAACCATAAAATTCACGGGCCTTTGGTTCAAAAACATGAGCAACAACATCACCCAAGTCAAACAAAACCCAAGCACCTTCAGCAGAATCTGGGGACGCAGCCCCGAAGCCTTTTATATGTTTTGGCTTATGGACATGAATCCCCAGCGCTGTTAAATCATCATTAACACCTTCCGCAATAGATTTCACATGACGGTCGGATGTGCCTGTTGCGATCACAAAATAGTCGCAAAAATTAACTAATTTACGCATGTCAAGGATGACAATATCAAGCGCCTTCATGTCATCCGCATACTTAACTACTAGTTTGGCTAATTGTTTTGATGTTACTGCTTTGGGACTGATAGAACGTGCTCCCAATTACTTTTTCTTAAGTTTTGCGGCTTGGTCTTTGCTTAA
>CAZCHB010000082.1:0-8460 GCA_964498235.1 uncultured Planctomycetales bacterium | reverse complement strand
ACGACAAACGATGGTGACTTTTCATGATGAAACGGACAAAGAGCTTTAAAATTAAGCCCAGCTTTATTCAGTTTTACATAACGGCCAACGACCGTAACAATATCAGAACGCTCAAGAACCGCGTTTATAATCTCATTTGGGATTAATCCCATGGCCGCTTGTCACCACAAAGACATTGTCATTAAATTTCTGCTTATCAAATAATTTCATTACTAACTTCTGATAAATAAAACGATACGCATTAGGCGCCGCATGCCCAGCCACCTTAAAGCTCCACGATGATAAGACTTGCCGGTGAACATAAGAATGATTTATCAAAAGCAACGCAAAGATCACTAAACTCGCGGTAAACACCGTCCGAACACCGCTTAAAAGCCCTGCCGCGTACTTATTAAAACCTTGATGGGTAGTTTCTACCTTAAAAACAACAAGGATCCCGTCACGCAAATACTTAATAGCCATATAAACAACAACTGCCAAGCTGACAAAGGCAATAAATTGCCAACTATTAAGGGGCAAGCTTGTTTTCCCATCCGCTGAAGCGGCTAAAAACGCGTAATAATGCAAGCTGACAAAAAGCGCACAAATAATTCCGAAAAGCTTAAAAACCTCTATGACAAAACCAGTTTTGACGCTAACAAATATGATCCGGGCCAACAATACAAATAAAGCCACATCAACCCAGTTAATACTTCTAAAAAATTGTGTCAACATATTGATTTCCAGCGATTTAAAGCAAAGTATAACATGCCCTAGGGGGAGTGTCAAGGAAGCGCTCGCCCTATTATAAAGATTTGGTTAAGCTTGTAACTCTATATGAATAATAATGTTACAAAAAACAACACTCCGACGAGTAAGAAATATTTTAACAATAATTTTCCCTTATTTTTTCCTTAACTAAACAGTTGCTTCGGCAGGCTGACTCTGCTCTGATACGGCAGATTGAGGTGTATTTTGATTAAATCGAACTGAAACAATTCGGGATACGCCGCGCTCTGTTTGGGTGACCCCGTACATCACGTCGGCATTTTCCATGGTTTTCTTATTGTGGGTAATAACAATGAACTGGGCTATTTTAGCAAATTCTTTTAACACCTGCGCAAAGCGGCCGACATTACTTTCATCGAGGGCGGCATCAATTTCATCGAGAACGCAAAATGGACTTGGATTGACCTTAAAAACAGCAAAAATTAGCGCGATGGCCGTCAATGTCTTTTCACCTCCGGAAAGCAATGAAATCTGCGTCGGTTTCTTGCCTGGAGGGCGCGCCACAATATCAATGCCCGACTCAAGGGCGTTTTCAGGATCTAATAAAATTAATTGGGCTTCTCCACCGCCGAACAACATACGGAAGTACACTTGAAATTCTTCGTTAACCTTGGTAAAGGTATCGGTAAACATTTGACGGGTGGTGCGGTTGATCTTTTGGATCGTCTGCATCAGAGATTCACGGGCAGTCAATAAATCACTTTGCTGTTGGGTTAAAAACTCAAAACGTTGTTTCAATTCTTCAAACTCTTCAATGGCAACTAAATTAACCGCGCCATACGATTCACAACGTTTCTTTAATTTTTCAATCTCTAACGCCAGCTCGTCGTAATTGACCACAGGCGCTTCCTGCACAGCCTCCACAGGCGCATCAACGGCTACAACATCGGATGTGCCTGAAAAATCTTGTCGGGCATCTAGTTCATTTCCTTGCTCTAAGCTCCCGACAGAAACATTCGAGGACAACACTGTCGGCAAGTTATCCACATCAATCTTATACGATTGCATCAAACGTTCTTTCAAGGAACGCTGATTAAAAATAAGTTCCTGCTGGCGCATGTCTTGATTATGGCGCTCTGTCTTAATGGAAATAATTTCTTCTTCGATCGCGCGGGTTTGATGGCGGATGCTTGATAATCTAGCCGTCATCTCCGCCCGTTGTGAAGTCTGTAGACTTATTTGATCATTTAACTGCTTGATTGAGGCTCTCAGTTGTTCAATTAACGCCGTTAGATGAGCAATATCTTCATGAATGCCCGCTTTTTTAGCCTGTGATGCGGCTGTTTCCGCGTCAAAACGGCCGACATCGGATAAATCACGGTCTAAGCTTTGTGTATATAGCGATAAATTCTCTTCAAAATTCTTTTGTTTGGCAATGGCCGCCTGCAGTTCAGCTTCAACCTGCACCACGGCCATATTTAACTCTTCACGTTCTTTATTTTTTAAGGCAATAGCCTCTTGTTTTAATTCAACATCCTCCTGACAACGTTTAATCTGTCCGGAAATGCCCGCTAATGCGGCATTTAATTCTTCTTCAGCCACCTTAAGGGAGGCCAGATCACTCTCGACCTGGGCAAACTCCGTGGATATTAAATCGAGTTCTCCGACAATCTTACCGGTCTCAAGTTCTATATCATTCTTTTGGGATTCAAGGACGGATAATTTCTTTTCTAAATCCTGGATACGTTTTAAAACAGCATCAACAGTTGCCTGCTGGGATTGTAATTGGGCTTCAATGCCTTCACGTTCAACAATGCCTCGAGTTAATTGCGCGTCAATCTCATTGATACGGCCATCCATGAGCGCTAGATCAAGCTCAACAAATTTTGTTTCATAAACGATTTCGTACGTCGCGGCCGCATTATCAATCCCCGGAATTTCCGTGATACTTTTAATCTTGCCGATGATCCCCGTCTGGTTCTCACTGGGGCGGACCAACGAAATAAATTTACCTTCTAAAGCAGGGACAGCCGCGTCAGGCTGGTTCTGCCATTCAATCTTTGAAACGAAATCTTTTTGGGAGACTAAAAAGACACGCTGCTTTTCCAGTTCATCAACTTTATTATCCTGCGCCGCTAATTGAAAACGGATCTCTTCCAAACGCTGACGTTCCGTATTTAAACTTTCCCATGTACCTTGAACATCTGTATTAACAGTATTGATCGCCGAGCTGATCGCTTCAAACTTCTGATAAACCTGAGTCTTTTCGCCAGCAATTTTGCTATTATCATGCTCAAGACGGCTGCGGCGGGCTAACAGTTCCATGTTACGGCGCAGGGAATCCGTTAATTGGTTCTTGATACGCACTTCTTGGGCATTCAATGAAAATTGTTCTTGGGAATATGTCTTAATGGATTGCTGGGCTTCGTCAATCGCATGGACTAAAACGCCTAATTCATCACGCTTGCCTTGCAGGCGGGATTTAATCTGGGCCACAGCTTCATTAAAACCAGCCAAGGCCGCATTAATCTCCTCGATCTTGGCTTGATTAATTTTACAACGCTCTAGCGCCGCGGTTTTTTCTTGTTCGAGACGGGCGCAGGTTGTGTCGATATTTTCTAGGCGTTCCTCGTTAAAGCCAATCTGGCGGATATTAACATCGATGTCATTTTCAACCCGGATCTGATTAGATTTTAACACGTTAATTTCTTCATCAAGCTCTTCAATCAAGGCGGTTTCATGGTCGATGCGGTTATTGAATTCCTGCAATTGGACGGTCAGATCATTTTCTTTGCCCGTCAGCCGCGCTGACTCTTCGGTCAAGGCCGCTAAATCCGCCCCAAAACGGCTTAGGTGGTATTGGGCCATAATTAATTCAAAACTTTTTAACTGCTCGAATTCTTCCTTATACCGCTGAGCTTTTTTCGCTTGGCGCTCAATAGTAGCAATCTGGCGCTTGACTTCAACGACAATATCATTGATCCGCAATAAATTATCTTCGGTTTCTTTAAGTTTACTTAAGGCTTCTTTTTTCTTGGACTTATATTTCGTGATGCCGGCCGCTTCATCAAAGATCTGGCGGCGGTCATCAGGCTTGGCAGAAACAACCAGATCAACCTTGCCCTGCTGGATCAAGGAATATGCTTCCGCGCCGACACCAGTGCCCATAAAGAGCTCCACGATATCTTTTAAACGGCAAGCATTTTTATTGATTAAATATTCACTGACACCGGAGCGGAAAAGACGGCGGGTGACTACGACTTCGTCCAATTCAATGGGCAAAATCTTGCTTTCATTGGAAAACGTGACGGACACTTCAGAAAAACCAAGGGCAGGACGCTTATCAGTGCCATTAAAGATAACATCTTCCATTGAAGCACCGCGTAAATCTTTGGCGCTTTGTTCTCCCAACACCCAGCGCACCGCGTCAAAGACATTACTTTTCCCACAACCGTTAGGGCCGACAATAGCCGTAATGCCGGGCTGGAAATCAAGAACAGTCTTATCAGCGAAAGATTTGAATCCGAATACTTCTAGGCGTTTAAAATACATAGTACCAATCTATTCATAATTCACGAGCAAGTCAACGCCCTTTTAATTTTTTTATTTTCCTTGAGGCACTAAACCCAAGGCCTGTGCTGGATTTACAATCGGAACAATCGATTCAATATCAAAGGTCAGCCCGTCGAAATTTCCTTGCTTCAACCGGGCCAACTGGGCCTCATCCATGCGCATCGCTTCACGATCACCCTCTTTGAGACGGTTAATCACCGTATTGTTAAAATCAATCCCGCCCTGAGTGTGACTGACATTTACCATGGCCTGATTTTCTGCTTTTCTCTCTGGGAAAAATGTCAGTCCAAAAAGAAGAAGACCATTCCTGCTAAAACCAACTGTTGAAAAAGTAAGCCGTTTAACTTCTTCAGATCCAGGAAAGATCACATCTAAAATAATTTGATCAGGGCTATAGTACCTGTGTAACGTTGCTTGTGCTTCTTTTAAATGGCTTGTGGTTTCCCAATCATAATATTGAATATTAAATGTGCCTAAATTATCAAAAGTATAATTTTTAATATCATCCTTCTTAACATGAATCCCAATTGGAATAATTGCGCCTATTTGCTTTTCTAACAAAGGAATTCCTGTCCTTATAGGAAAGAACCCTTGAAAATAACTTGGATTCATTTCCCTAAATTTTTGACGCTGATCAGCCTGATGGTAAATATGCTCATCCCCCCTGTCAGTTGAAATAACTGCAAATGGCACTTTTAAATCATCACTCTTTTTACCAACACTCACTGTATAAAGACTTGATGCAGATTTGACGTCTGTAATAACAAACTTAATCGCTGGATTAGTTTTAATCTGAGCTTTAATGTCACCCTCGACCCCCTTGATGACAATAAAACCTTTCCTTGTAAAGTATTGATCTAATTCATCACGCACTTCATCATCACTGACATCGATCATAATAGACGGCCCTTGTTTCCGAATAACAGGCTTGCGCGCAGGTACTTTTTCTTCTGCAGTATCATCAATGACAGCTGTTGGTTGAGCAGATTGCTCATTAGTGGCAAAAACGCCCACTCCCAAAAGAATCCTATCCCTATCACCTCTACCCAAATCACTAAAGAAATAATTTCGCTTCCGGCCTTCGACATCTTTAATAACAACAAAACCGCGACTGCGATCACGACCCACTAATGTTCCTATAGCATCCTCTTTATTCTTTGAGGGAAGAATACAAAAACTGTAAACGATCGGGGTCATCATAGGTAAACTTTTAAGCAAGTCGATAGTTTGAGGCGTCAAATCCTTAATTTGAGAAAAATCAGCGTTAGTGGTTGTCATGGCGCTGTTTGCCTTTGCTGACAGATCAGTCGGCACAATACTACGCAGTTCGTTTGAAGTTATTCCAACGGCAAATACTACTTGCCCCCCTGCCGCTACATCATTTTCAGAAAAATAATACGTTACTCTACGCCCATTTAGATGTTTGATGACAACACGGTCTGCTAATACTTCAAGCGGCGTTCCAATATAAGTTACTTCAGGTTGTCCTTGCGGTAAACCCACTACGTAACCCTTAAAAAAGACTCTATCTCCTCTAATCTGTGCCACTCTAAGCAACCTTACCATTTCTTCACTTATAAAAGGATATTGTTGAGTGTTAACTTCTATGTGCGAAATAAATCGAACATCTCTTCTCTCAGTATATTTGATGGAATTAGGCGTATTGATAGAATATCTTTGCGGCTCTGAAAATACTTCAAAGTAAATTTTATTAGAAGACTCCCACCTTATAAACTTTGCGTTAACTCCTATGCCAGCAGGATGCTGAATAGTATAATAAAAAACCTTTATTTTTGTTATGCCGCGACCCTTTAAACCTTCAAGATATTCTTGGGTTATATCCCTTGCTTGAGTTACCTCAACATTCATGGCAGGGCTTGCGGCTGGAAAAGGGGCCAGCGTATGAATTAAATTAAATCCGGTCTTTAGCGCGTCGACTTCACTTAGAGTCAAATAAAAATCTTCGGTTCTTTCAGCTCCCTCTGCTTGAATAATAATCCGGCCCTTCTGGCTATCATATGAAATAAACGTAACAAGGCGAGCAACTGTTGCCTCCGGACGGTCCGTAGTGCCATAACTAATTACAATCTTATCGTTAACCTTCAGGGTGCCGGCAACTTGCCTTAAACCTTCTACTGTGGGGTGGCCAAAGGCTTTTCGCATTTTCTCTTCCATCGCCACTAAATCAGCATAAGATTTTCCCCAAAATCCTTGGAATTCATTTTCACCCCTGCCTTTTAACTCAGCACTGACTGGGCCTTTAATACTAGGATGGTGATCAAGCGAGATTGAACGAATCATAACCGGAGTACCCTGAAGGCTTTCATCACGATGAATACGCTCAATTAGATCGCCGCCCTTATTTCCCTCCCCTGACATCTGTAAATCTGAGACAACATAGGCAATATTTCTATCTTTTGCGAGCATTTTTATAGCATCATTCACCGTGCCGGCCTCTAAAACAGAGTGGCCAGCTAATTCTAAATAGGCCCTTAATCTTTTTAATTCTGCAGCATCGTCATCTAGAATCAAAATGGCTGACTGCTTCCTCGTCATTGCCCGGTCACCGTAGCCATGAATAGGCGGCAGTAAATACACTACTTCAAAATAACTTTTTTCTCTATCCTCTTCATAATTAAATTGCTCAGAAGGAAGCGCGTAATACTTCCGTTCAACACCTTGATCATTCCTAACTGTTATACTCCTATTTCCAGAACTGTAATCTATTGCTGTCACAACACCAACCATACCGTATCTGACTCCAACATAATTGGGATAAGAATCTACGTGAACGCGAACACCTTTCCGAAATTCCCTGCCATTATTAGGATCAAAAATTATGTCGGGATCAATAAAGTCATTGTAAGGATCGTCTGTGGTCATTGCATCATCGGCGGCAAGATCCAACGGAAGTCTAACTGACTGAAAACCTACAGAGGTTACCCTCCAGACTCCAGTTATCTTATATTCCTTATCTTTTATTCCACTACCTGTGGTTAATCGTATTTCCTTCCCAGATGCTGATAAAACCTTCATTCTTTTGGTATATCCATCTCGTGGTACGGGTCTAAACCTGCGTAACCCCATCGTAATTCTTGGCGGATGAATAATGGTACCCATCCCGTGAGCAAAAACTTCCTTGCGGTCAAACCAGTACCTGACTAGAACCGGCGTTTGATCAGGCAAATCCGCCCCAAAATAAGAAGTAATATTAGTTAACGTATCCGTGGTTTCCTCACTAAGCCCCTTCCAAACATTCTCATCTTTCTCGTTGGGATCAAGAAATCTATCAATATCTCTTTCTGTTATCGGGCCTCGTTTCAAAAAATTAAATATATTCTGATAGAATCTAAAGAAGTTATGATTAATCGACTCAATTTTTTCATTAAAAGAACTTAAATAACTGCCGCTAATTTCAATATGCCCGCCAATTTCTTTGCCTTCCAAAGTTACAATTATCCGTTTAGTTTGACGAAGATGTTTTATCCGAAAATTATAAATATTGCCGTCAACATTCAGATGAAACTCATAATAATTTATCCCCACCTTCTTTAAAGATGGCAAGAGCGTCTGTCTCGAGATAACATTCATGGCAGGATCATCCGGTCTAAGATTAACAGTTGCCATTTCTAGATTACCGCTAAAACTACCTGTTGTTGCAGGCGCATGACGACGCAGTACAGGATTTTTGCTATCAACTAGCATTGCAAAATTTGTTCCGCCAGAAAAATATTTACGCGCTTGTTTTTTACCCGCTGATAAATTTTCATCCTTGATAAAATTAAATACGCCCTTTTTATAGGCTTGCAGGTAACGGTTAAAAATAGCTTCGTTTACCTTTCCGCCAGAGGCGGATCCGCCTAAGGCGGAAACCTTACTCTTATTACCGTAGGCTTGTGCCAAAAAAGACTCCTTAAGAGCCATCTTGTACCACGAAGCGAGAATCATGGCATAATACATTTGGCGAAGCGGGGCAAAATGGGTGCCGGTATTGATTTCATGTTCAAGTTCAGGCAGGATTACGTCACGGATAATTGGGGACAGCGCCCTATTATTTGAGACATTGCCATTTGGCGGCAGGTTTGCTCCCTGGGTCGCTTTAACATTCAGCCCTCCCTTGTTTGGCAACCGGCTTGGGCCCGCCTGCCGGCGAGGCAGGGACACCGCTAAAGCGATGTC
>CAZCHB010000081.1:7585-8531 GCA_964498235.1 uncultured Planctomycetales bacterium | reverse complement strand
AATTTTCTGCGGCGTGTGCTCATCAAGGTCGCGGGTAGCACCTTCAACGGAATCCGCTAAGAGCACGATGGCTGTTTCTTTTGTCTGCGGTTTAGGTCCTGGATAACGGTAATCTTCCTGATCAACTTCCTCAACATCATTTTCAGTCAGCGCTTTTTGGTAGAAATAATGGATCAGGCTGGTGCCGTGATGCTGCGGGATAAAATCAATGATTTTCTGATTGAGCCTGTACTTCTTGGCTATTTCAACACCCTCTTTCACGTGATTCAGGATGACTAAACGGCTAAGTGATGGCTCTAGGTCGTCATGCTTATTAGATGATATCTGATTCTCAGTAAAATACGCTGGATTGACCATTTTTCCAATATCATGATAATATGCCCCCACCCGAACCAACAACCCATGCGCACCGATCGCGTCCGCCGCTGTCTCCGCCAAATTACTGACAATCAGGCTATGATGATATGTTCCCGGCGCCTCTGCCACCATACGTTTAAGCAGCGGGTGCGATGAATCAGAAAGTTCCAATAAGGTATAATTTGTTATCTGGCCGAAAAGTATCTCAAAAATCTTTAGGGTAAACATGACCACAACGCCGCATAAAATCCCATTGACTACTAATGGTTTAAGGACATAGGCCCAAATATCTTTATTTAGTTCTGGGACGACCATAAAATAACATGCCGTCTGGACAAAGGCGACCAACAATCCCGACGTCAACACAGCACTGCGCGTCCTGCCGTCCTTAATCTTATAAGAACCCGCCATTGATCCCATAAAGAAAATAATCGCGTCATTTAAGTTAAATCCCATCAAGATGCCGCCTAAAGCAACACTCATAAACGCCATCATAAAGGTCAAATGAATATCATTAAACAAAAGCATGGTCAGCATCGGAACTACGGCAATAGGAAGATAATACGCAGAAACATTCGGATAGGATTTC
>CAZCHB010000081.1:1595-7575 GCA_964498235.1 uncultured Planctomycetales bacterium | reverse complement strand
AAACAAGCAAAAGGCACAAATGTAAAAATAAGGTAACAGAAACTTTACGGTAATAAAACAAATGCAGGCCAAAAAAGAAAACAAAAAAAGGGATAATGAGCGGCAGGCCGACAAAATGACAGAAGAGCGATAAGGCAATCAGGGTGAATGCCATCATTACCGCTTGGTCGACGGAAATGGGATTTTTATCGTTGATGGCCATGGTTAGTGCTTATTATTATTAACGTGACCATAAGCCTCGATAATTTTCTGCACGAGATCATGCCTGACCGTATCTTCACTGGTTAGATGGATAAACTTAATATCCGGAACACTACCCAAGACGCGATGCGCCTCTGCCAAACCGTTCGCATCGCTGTTAGGCAAATCACTTTGGGTCACATCTCCGATCACAACCATCTTGGAATCAAAACCCATCCGGGTCAAAAACATTTTCATTTGGTCAGGCCGGCTATTTTGAGCTTCATCCAAAATTACAAATGCTTCGTTTAAGGTCCGGCCCCGCATAAACGCAAGCGGCGCCACTTCAATAATGCCTTGTTCACTAAACTGCTCCACATCCTCCGGCTCCATCATGTCGTAAAGCGCGTCGTATAACGGGCGCAGATAAGGCAATACCTTTTCAACGACATCGCCAGGCAAAAAACCAAGATTCTCTCCCGCTTCAACCGCCGGACGCGTCAGGACAATCCGCCTGACTAATCCTTTTTTTAAGGCGTTGACCGCCATCGCAATTGCTAAATATGTCTTTCCAGTCCCCGCGGGGCCAATACAAAAAACCAAATCATGATTCTTGATCGCTTCAATGTATTCAATTTGTCCCTTGGTCTTTGGGGTGACAAGCCCTCCCTTAACGGAAACTTCGATCTTTTCCTTAGCCAAACGCTTGAAATCAATATCTGATTCTTTATTAACCAGGCGCAGGGCATAAACAATATCCGCCTTCTTAACATCCTTACCCTTTTCAACAAAGGTCATCAAGTAATTAAATAACTCGCTGGCCCGTTGGGTCTGGGTCTCAGAGCCGACAATTTTGATGCCGTCATCAGAGCGATGAATACGGATACCTAATTCTTTTTCAATGATCTTAAGATTAACATCGTAACGGCCGAACAGTAACTGCAAATCACGATTATTGTTAAAATGTATACGGAATTCCATGAATGAGCACCTAAAAGGTTAGTTCTTTTCCACCGCTGGAATAGTAATCACAGTACCCGGTTTTACAAAATTCGGATTTTTTAACTTATCCTTGTTCGCTTCATAAATTTTCGTCCATTTGCCAAATGAATTATAGAATTTCTTAGCGATTTTTTGCAAAGTATCATCCTTAAGCACCGTGTACGCCACCGCTTCACCAGGACCTTCTTCCGGAGCTTTTACTGCTTGGGAAACCGGCACATCATCAAGATTTGGAATCACAATTGCCGGAGCTTGAGGTGATTCATGCGAATAAGAGTCATCTGCGGCAGGAACTTGAGATGAAGACACTTCCTTAGTCTGCGTTGAGGTCATTTCTTCAATCTTTTTAACCTCGCTTTCAGGCACAGGCTTATTTAATTCTAAAACATAAACCTTGCGGGTTTTCTTATGCGGCTCCATATATTTTGGGTCGCCTTTCAAATAGCCCGCATTACCACCGGAAATATTTTCAATATCAGTCCGTTCCTTAGTCATTACATACGACTGCGCCTGGACACCGCATCCCGCGGCAACAACGGCTAAAAGCATTAAACCTAGAAATTTTCCGATCATTTCAAAACCTCCATTATGATTTTTTTAAAGCCATGATACCTAATTCTTTTAACTGTTTTGCATCTACATCTGAGGGAGCGTCTGTCATTAAACACGTTCCCTTTTGCGTCTTGGGGAAAGCAATACAGTCCCGAATAGATTCATTGCCGGTAATAATCGTCACGACACGGTCAATACCGTAGGCCACACCTGCGTGCGGCGGCGCGCCGTATTCAAAAGCGCGTAATAAGAATCCAAAACGTTTTTGGGCTTCTTCCGGAGCAAGCCCAATAATATCAAAGATTTTCTGTTGTAATTCCCGACGGTGAATACGCACTGAACCGGAACCGATCTCATTACCGTTTAAAACCAGATCATAACAGCGGCCGCGCACCTTGGCGTAATCCCCGCTTTCTAAATGTTTAATATCATCAGGATTAATGCCCGTAAAAGGATGGTGCTCACTATCCCAACGTTTTTCTTCGGCATTATACTTCATTAAAGGAAAATCCACAACCCAAAGAAACTTAAATTCCTTCGGGTTACTTTTATCATCACGGATATCCGGCTTATCAGAATTATATTTGGCCATCGCCTGCGCATGTGTCATGCGGGGAAAAGGAATAGGCAAATCAATATTTAACACTTCCTTAAAAATCTGCCTGTATAAGCGTTCCGTCAGGCTGTAAATAAATTCTTCATCGACGAATGACATCTCCATATCCAGCTGGGTAAATTCCGGCTGACGATCCGCGCGCAAATCTTCGTCGCGAAAACATTTGACGATCTGGTAATAACGGTCCATGCCCGAGACCATCAGGATTTGCTTGAATAACTGCGGGGATTGCGGCAGGGCATAAAACGCGCCGGGATTAAGCCTTGAGGGAACCAAGAAATCACGCGCGCCTTCCGGCGTTGATTTAGTCAGTACCGGCGTTTCAATTTCAGTGAAATTTTCTTTATTCAAAAAAGAGCGGATCGAGGCGCATAATTGGTGGCGCAATACCAGGGAATCCCTCACCTTTTTTCGGCGGATATCTAAATAACGGTAGGTCAAGCGCACATCTTCCGCCGCCTCTAGTTGGTCGTCAATTTCAAAAACAGGCGTCTTGGCCGTATTCAAGATTTCTAACTCCTTGGCTAAGAGTTCAATATCACCCGTCGCGGAATCGGGATTCACATTTTTAGGCGGCCTAACATTAACCGTCCCCTTGATTTTAATAACATACTCAGGGCCTAAGGTTGAAGCAATGGCGTGGGCGTCAGGGCTGACTGAAGGCACAAAAACAACCTGAGTGATGCCGTAACGGTCCCTGATATCAATAAAGATCAATTTACCATGATCACGGCGGCGATGCACCCAGCCGCAAAGGACTACTTCCTGATCTTTTAATGTCTTATTCAATTCACCGCATGTATGTGTTCTCATTGCAACTACCTTTCGTAAACTTATGTCATGCCCGAATGTTTCTGTCGGGCATCTAGTTCTTTCCTTGCACTAGGTCCCCGACTAAAGCATTCGGGGACGACAAATCATTAACTTAACTTTTTAACAATTTTTATGACAATATCTTTTAATAAAACAATTTCCTGTGTTCCAGCCTTCATATCTTTTAGGGCGACAGTGCCGTCCTTGATTTCTTGCTCACCTAGAATTAAGGCAAATCTGGCATTGGCTTTGTCGGCCTTGCTCATCTGTGATTTCATGGATGAGCTTTTAAAACTCATGTCCGCGCTGATGCCGTTTTTACGTAATGTATCAAGCAATTTAAATGCCTGTGCTTGATAAGCTTCGTCCATTGCGATGACAAAGGCATCCAAAGGTTGAACATCACAAGCTGCTTGACCTGAGGCTAACAATAAACGTTCTATCCCAAAGGCAAACCCGATAGCGCCGAAATCCGTCTTGGCAGAGCCGCCTAATTCATGCACCAAACCGCTGTAACGGCCGCCAGCGCCGACAGCATCCTGACTGCCTAAACCTTCGGCGGTGATTTCAAATACGGTGTGGGTGTAATAATCCAAGCCGCGCACCAAATGCGGGGCAGTTTCAAAAGGAATATTCAAATCCGTTAAGGCCGTTTTGACATCATTGAAATATTTTGTGGAATCTTCCGATAAGGGTAGACCTTTACCTTCGCCCAGCACTTTTACAACCGTTTTTTTACAACGTTCGTTCTTACAGTCTAACACACGAAAGACATTACGTTCAAAACGATTTTGGCAATCTTCGCACAATTCATCCTTTTGCTTGGCAAACTCCCCGCGCAGCCACGCAGAAACATGCCCCTTATCTTCCTTAGAGCCCAGTGAATTAATTTTTAACCGAGAGCCTTTGACGCCTAGCGCGTTAAGCAGATGCATGGCCAGCGCCAGGACTTCAGCATCCAGTAATGGCAAGGCGCTATCAGGGCCAATAGCCTCAACACCGATCTGATGGAATTGACGCAAGCGCCCCTTTTGCGGGCGCTCTCCCCGAAACATCGGGCCGATATAAAAAAATTTAGACAAGGTTTCTTTTTTATCAAAACTATGTTCAATATAGGAACGCACAACAGCGGCCGTCCCTTCAGGGCGCAGGCATAAGCTATCGTCACCGCTTGCGGCAAGTTCTAAAAGTTGTTTATTGACAACATCGCTGGTTGAACCAAGCGAACGCTTAAACAAGCCTGTATCTTCATAAATTGGCGTGCGGATTTCCCGGTAACCGTAGGATTTAAGGATTTGACGGGCAGACTTTTCTAAAGTTTCCCACAAAAGAACAGTATCAGGAAGTATATCGGCAGTCCCGCGAGGGAGAGAAAATTTCTGGTTCACGCTGTTTTTGGACCTTACTTAACCTTATGCTTCATTTCCAAACCGGATTTGAAGACGACGACCTTGCGGGGAGGCACAGGGACACTTTGGCCGGTGCGAGGATTGCGCCCAAAACGCGCCTTGCGTTCTTTAATCTTGAACACCCCAAAATTGCGCAACTCGACCTTATCGCCATTCATCAATGCGGCGACGATAACATCAAACGTTTTTTGCACAATTTTTTTGACGTCCACCTGCTTGATTCCTGTCGCATCAGTAATTTTCAGAACAATGTCTTTTTTCGTCATCTGAACTCTCCTGGTTTAAATTTCGTAAGTATCGTACCAACAAGGACTTATGATGTCAACCCTTTTTAAAAAGGTTTTTTAAGTAAATTCTTTATTTTTATCTTTTCAACCTCACGAAAATCATCCACAATTTCCCCGCACACAGCGTCATTAACCAATTCGGAAATCGGGATACCCGATATAATTGATTTGGCCTTCAGAACCTTATGCAAAGCTGGGTCAATCACGACGGTGTGGCCTTTACTTTTCATCATATCCCCAAGCTCCTTAACATGGCCGCGGCATCATTAAAAGAAGCGACCTTTAGAATTCGGGGAGTCAAACTACCAATCCCCTCACGCCGTAATTGTTCTATTTCAGCCGGATTAACACTCACCTGAGCCTGATCACCTGTTATCTTCCACCTTAAACTATCGTCATTTAAATCAATCCCTCCGGGTGTCAAAGCTTTATCTTGAACGCTCGCCGCCATGGCTCCATCTTCAGAAGGATCAGGTGTATACGCCCAACCGCCATTGATCTGCTCCCACAGAAATGACGCTACAAATCCCACCCCTGATGTCACCCCAGCAAACAACATGATGCCTTCGATATTACTGCCAGCATAAGCTGAAACCCCCGCAACAACAGCCGCCGAGAATGCCGCAACCCTGTATTTTATTCTCCATATCTGTGGCTGCGGCGCTGTTAGCCCTTGCCCAGTTAAAACAGATTTAAATAAAGCATCCTTCAAAACTTCCTTGAAAATATTATCAAATAATTGATCTTTTTCGATCCCCACAAATTCTCCAGACACCACATGGACATAGTTTTCATCCGCCATCAAATTCAAAAAATTATGAACCACCTGCATATTCGCGCCTAAAGAATAATACTTCCCTAAGCCTTGCCCATCACCCTCCTTAAAAGAATAATAATATTCAGTTGGATTCTTTTTTGAAGACGGATCCACCTTGTAAAAAGCACGTCCAGTATACCTGCCCTCAACATTAACAGCAAAATCCCTGCCATAGGGAATCAACCCTGATGCAGAATTGATAACAGTTACCGGATTCCGTGATAAATATTGCTTAATCAACGCATACCGTCCAGCCAACCGTAAATCAGGCTCCAGAACCGGCGAACCGGCACCATGCAGCCCG
>CAZCHB010000081.1:0-1585 GCA_964498235.1 uncultured Planctomycetales bacterium | reverse complement strand
AACCGTAAATCAGGCAAGCCTAACATCGCGGCATCTTTTCGAAGAACAAATTCCTGGGCATCCTTAAACATTTTAATTAAATTACCTTTATCAAGATCAGGGAAAGACTTTGTAAGAGATACAATGACGGTGTCTCTTAACCTGCCTCCATTCTCCTCAGACTTGGTCGGCATTGAAGCTAATAATGTCAGAAAACTCTGCAATTCCAACCTTACCCTGCTATTAGTAAGCACTTCTCTATACCCATTAATAGCTTTTCTTAACCTTAAATAATCTTCCCGGACTGTATCTATGGTATCAACATATTTTGATTCCAAGCTTAAACCGTTTACCTTCAAGTCACGCGCTGTATACGAACCATCCAATAAATATTTCCACTGGTTTCCCATCTCTAAAGCAAGTAATCCAGCTAATAATTCCTCTGACGCTCCCACCTCAATCAGCCGACTTCTAATGAGCACTTGTGCACTTATATACAGCATATCCATATCCTGCATTGACATCATGGCCGCATTTGGAGCGATTACATTAAAAACAACTCGCCGTCTATCAGGAAAAGCACGAACCTCTTCACGAAAAGATTCTAAGAACACTAAATATCTTTTAGCAACGTCTACCATTTCTTTCCTTGAAAGAGACTGTATTCCCTTACTGCCAAAAATATAACCACGCTTGTTCTTCTTATCACTGGGAACAATGTCTAATTTAGTAAAGTCCCATCCTGAGGATCTATTTTCTTTTTGCAAGAACTTATCAATTATTAAACCAATAAGATCTTTATCAACATCTTCTGATAAACTCCAACCAACATATTCAAAACCGTACAATTGGTTGTGCGCAACAATATCCGTTGATCTCATATCAGGATTTATACTCTTAGTCAACTTTTCAAGAGCAGAAAGCACAGCTTTTTTAGAAAACCCCTTCTCTTGTTTAATCGGAGTCCTTGCCTCTCTTATTTTATTCTCTTTTCTTTCAGCGCCCTCATTTTTTATTCGTTCTTCTTGTAAATAACTTTGCACCATCTTGCTTAAGATAAATGATTCTAATAATTTTTGAAAAAGACTTGTCTTCAATCTTCCCAATACTTTGCGTAATTTTTCTTCATTTTGAGGCAAGACACCTTTATTCAGCCAAGAAACAATTGGTTCTGTACTTTTATCCATATTCAACACATCCAATTGATTCTTAAAAGTTGCCCTGGCTCTTCCTATCTCCTCTTGAGATAATTCCCTCTTTAAGAATCGCCTTGCTATTGTTTGCATGTCTTTGCTCCGAAACATCGCATTAATAAACGCCTCATGCCAATCCATATCCGGTTTAATTCCATTCAACTTCCCAAATATCGCTGTACTTGGATAAGTTTTCTTATCTATTAAATTTCTAACAGTGCTTGCTGGCAAACCTACTTTACCAACACTATTATTTAAGATCCATTTCAATGCTTTATCATATGCACTCCTTTTAGAATGATCCGTCATCGCGGCATCCGTCTGAATCTGAGAAATAGATAACCCTACTGTCAGGACAGCAACAGATTCCCCCCTCAAATATTTTAACAAATCTTCTTTTGATTTGGTGATTC
>CAZCHB010000080.1:4325-8701 GCA_964498235.1 uncultured Planctomycetales bacterium | reverse complement strand
CCAGTTATCATCGTTAAAATTATCCAGGCATTCAATGTCCTGTGCCCAGCGGTTTCCTTCGATAAATAAAATATGCTTCTTATCGCTTTGACGGATAGCCTTGATTGCCGCGTGATAAAAATCATTGAGCACTGTTGTATCTGAAACCACCGCTTCATTTAACAAATCGTAGCCCGCCACCACCGGCTCATCTTTATAACGATCCGCGATATATTCCCAAATTTCATATGTTTGTTGCCGATATGCCTTCTTTGTCCAAAGTTCAGCCTTACCCAAACTATCGGAATGCCAATCATGATTCTGAGCGCCCGGCGCCGCATGCAAATCTAAAATCAGATAAATCCCATACTTTTTAGCCCATTTAAGCGCCTCATCAATATATTTAATTCCTGACGGCAATATCCGGTAATTAAACGGCAGGCGCACACAATTAAAACCCCATTGCGCCGCCCGGCACATATCTGATTCTTGAATAAAATGATGACGGAATGATCTTTCTAATTCAACTAACGCAGCCGTCCCAAGCGTTTTGGCAAACTCTTTCTTCATCAATTGCTCAGCCGTATTGGGGGCATGCATAAAATACGCTTCCATCATCAGCCAGCCGCCAAAATTGACTCCTCTTAAAGCAATTTCCCGTCCATTATCGTCGACAATTGATGTTCCTGACGTTCTTAAGAAGGATTTTGTCACAATAAGCCTTTAGAGATCAGGTATTGTTTAAGCGCGGCACTGGTCGCGTGGTCACTGGCAATCTGTACTTCATTGTGCCCGCCGGTTGATTGGATAAATTCTTTTGGTTCACAGGCCGCCTCAAATAATGCCCGTCCCATCTCAAATGGGATCGTCCTATCCGCGGGACTATGAATAAATAATTTAGGGATCTTTATTTGCTTAACCTTGCTTATTGTATCAAATTTTATCCGCATTAAAGATGCAGGGACATAAGGATAAAATCGTTTGGCAACATCACGGGCTGAGGAAAAGGAAGAGTCAATGATAAGCAAGGCCAAAGGCCTGTGCATGGCCGCATCAGCCATGACTGCGCCACCCATTGAAGATCCATAACCAATAATCTTTCTCTGGTCAACATCAACGCGGGTTCTCAGGTAATCGAAGGCCGCCTGACCATCGAGATATACGCCTTTCTCTGTCGGATTTCCCTCACTTAGACCAAAACCTCTGTAATCAAAAATCAATACCTTCAGGCCTAAATCAAAAAAATATTTTACTTTAATTAATCGATCACCCATGGCTCCCGCGTTCCCGTGAGCAAAAATAATCGTAGATGAAGCCTTGGAGTTCTTTAAAAACCACGCATTAATCTTGACGCCATCAGCGGTTGTTAAATACAGGTCTTCGAAAGACAAACCCATGCGATCAGGAGTCAAGTTAATTTGCTTGCTTGGGAAAAATACAGCCGTTGTTTCCAAATACCGCACCAAGACAAAAAGTCCTGCGCCTGCACAGGCCATAGCAATAAGCAAGATATTTAATAATTTATGCATACGTATTTATGCGTTACGCATGGGGATCAGAGTTAGCATTGTCCGGATTGCTTTCATCACATCGTCAATGCGGCAAGGTTTGGTCAGGTAATGGTCTGCCTGCAGATTAAAACCTTTTTGGATATTATGGGCTTCATTAAGCGCGGAAACGATAATAACGGGCTGCCATTTTTTAGAAGGAGGATTTTCCCTAAGCTTATGCAGGACCTGCCAGCCGTCCATCTTAGGCATGGTCACATCCAGAACAATCACATCAGGATCTTCTGTTTTTATTTTATCCCAGGCTTCCTGGCCGTCAGCAGCCGTGCAAACATCGTAACCTGCACCGGAAACCTTGGAAGCCATTATCTGAAGGATACTTTCCTCATCATCAGCCAGTAATACCTTAAACGCACCCATGACTTGACTCCTTAATTAACGCGCCGACGAATAATTCTTAAGGTCATAATGAATTTCTTTACTTGGCATGACAATGCGGTCAATGGCTACATTGGCTTTCGCAAAGAATTTCTCGGCCATGGTGTCATGATAGTCGGAGAAAATAACAACGCGTTTAACCCCCGCCGTAATCAAAGCCTTTGCACAAGTCGTGCACGGCATATTGGTTACATAGGCGCTAGAGCCGTCAACCGCGTGTCCCCGGCGTGCCGCTTGGATCAAAGCGTTCATCTCAGCGTGCACCGTACGCACGCAATGATTGTCTACCATCAGGCATCCTGCTTCTTCACAATGCTCATCACCGGGAATTGAGCCGTTATAACCGGTCGCAATCACATTCTTATTATTGACCAAAACACAGCCGCAATGCATGCGCGGGCAAGTCGCCCGTTCAGAGGCTAACATTGCTAATTTTAAAAAATATTCATCCCAGTTAGGCCTTTTGCCCATATCTACCTCCTAAAAATCTTCTTTATATTAACAAATTGAGTAAAGGGTGGCAACAAGCTTACCACTAAACATCCGTTCTGGTCAAAATCGAATAAAAAACCCGGATGAACTAAAACATGGTGTTCTTTTAATGCCTTAAGGACAAACTCTTCCTCGTCGATATTACCTATATTAATCACCGCATACCACCCGCCCTCAACAGTGAGGATATTCACTCCCAGGCTGGATAAGAAATCTAGGTTGGCTTTCACCTGCGCCAGTATCTGATTTCTCAATTGTTCCGCATGATCTAACCAGACAGGCAGGGCATGCTGAACCGGAGTATTAACAGACAGGTAGGTATCCGCAATAATTTCCAAACGGTTTAAGGATCCTTGAACGAGATCATCAGGGCCGCTTAACATCATCCATCCCAGCTTCATCTGCGGCAAGGCTAAGCTTTTTGACAAACCGCCCAAGGTAAAGGTGGGCACCTCTTGGTTATCACGCAAACTAACGTAATCACCGCCGCTTAAGCGATACTCATAAAATACTTCATCAGAAATAATCGACAGCCCGTATTTGCGGCAAATGTCATTTAATCGTTTCAATTCATCCCGCTTAATGTACGAGCCCGTCGGATTATTCGGATTCACCAAAATAATGGCTTTTGTTTTCGCATCAATCAATCTTTCCAAGGCATTAAAATCAATCCCCCACGCATTGTTAGCATATTCCAACGGATAATAATCAAAGACCGCGTCATTAAGCTCTAATAAGAACTGAAACAAGGGATAACTCGGCTTTGGGATTAATACCTTATCATGCGGGTTTAATAATAATTTGAATAAATACCCATACGATTCCGACGTACTTGCCGTCAACACAACCCGTTTTGGGTCATAAGACAAAAATGATGCTGCGGCCTGACGGGCAGAAGTAATGCCTAGGGATTCCGGTTCATAAGATAAATTATTGGGATTTGATAAGGCATTTAGGATAGCCGGCGGATATTTAATGCCGCAGCGGGTCGGGTTTGATTCGGTCAAATCTGTAACCGTAATGCCCTTAAGCTTTAACTGGCCTAACAATTGATTTAATGCGTTAGGATGCTGGTCCCAGCCAGTGCGTTCTGAAAAGGTAAACACCTCTTACCTATCCTGCAATTCTTTGAATTTACGAACCAGCTCGTCATATTCGCTCTTGGCCACCCACTGGATATCTTCCCGTTTCTTTTTTAATTCATCATTATCCAAGCGCAGCTTCTTTATCTCTGCCGTTAACTGGGAAACGGTTGTCTCTAAACTTGCGGATTTAGTTGTCAATAGACGGCGCTCTTCAACGGCCGCATCATGCTTTATCTTTAATTCCTGCAATTCACGTTCCGCACTTAACCGCTGGGAATGCTCTCTTTCAAGATCTTTTTCCGTGCGAATTATCTGATCCTTAAGGTCTTTCTCATGCTGACGGGCCTTATCGGAATTAGCCTGCTCCTTCTCCCGCCAGCCCTTTTCCAGCCCTAACTTATCCATTAATTCTTTATTCTGCGCCTTATTCTCCTCACATTCCTTGAGCAGTGCTTTTTCACGCATTTTAATCTTCTCGAGATCACCTAATAATCCATTATTATTTTTCTCCCAGCGTTCTGCGATGGCATTCCAATCCTTTTCCGGAGTCTTAGGATAAAGCGGATCATGCATCAAGGATTATCGCTCTTTCTTTTCATTCTTTTTATTGGCATCGGCATCAGTCGGCATCAAATAAATCGCGATCGCAACCGCAATTAACACGGTGAAGCTAGCTATGATAATCCAAAACATAAATGAGCACCCCTATAATTAAAATCGAACAACATGTTAGTCTATAAAAATACCACACATCCCCCATAAAATCAAAGAATGCCTTTAAGCGGGTTAAAGTTGCTTTAAATTAGATTGGGCAGGAAGAAAATCAGGCGCGATATCTAATGCTTTTTGAAAATACTGCTTCGCTTGCGGGATT
>CAZCHB010000080.1:0-4315 GCA_964498235.1 uncultured Planctomycetales bacterium | reverse complement strand
GATTCGGCGTTGGCGCTGCGGTACTCTATTCGCGCCACGAGCATGGCCGACAAACCGATAATGCCGATCAGCATGGCCGTGCCGAGTACAAACACCAGCAAAACTGCCCTTCGCTTGCGGGATTTCATTCATTTTCATTAAAAGTACGCCCAAATTATTTAATAAAACAGGATCTCTTGGATCAATCTTATGAGCTTCTAAATATTTGGCCTTGGCTTCTTCAAGCTGTCCCATCGCTTCCAGCGCATGCGCCCAATCAAAAAGAATGCCCTTCATAAACCCTAAATAAAAACGCTTAGGCCCATCAGTAACAACTTTTTCCTGATAACCCTTCATAATGCCGTAGGCTTTGGCCAAATGCTCACTGGCCTCTGGGTATCGCTTCTCAAAATAATAGGCCTTGGCTAAAAGCAAATGTCCCCGTCCAAAATTTTTTTCAAAAGCCATGGTCCGCTCAAACAATGCCGCTTCACTGCGCCAATACGTATTTTGAACAAAGGTCAACGCGCATAAAATAATGATAGCTGAAACGCCTACCCATTTACCATTTTTTAAGATCACCGTGCCACAGCGGTTAAAGTCGAAATTCCCCGCAATAGCAGCGCCGATAAGGACAATACCGATCATCGGTAAATATAAAAAGTGATCAGCAGTTAAAATAAGCGAATACTCATTAATTAGCGGCACGATATTTAAAATCGGCAAGAGCGCGGCCACAAACCATAAAGCCCCAAACTTAACCAGACGCTCTGATTTTAACATCCCCCAAACAAGAATCCCTAAGAATATCCACCACCATAGGTTAACGGTTAGAATATCCGTCGAGCGGTAATAATGCAGGTCAAATGGTAAAAGAATAATCCGCGCATACATCAATAAGACTTGGGCAATGGCTAAGAGCCGTAATTTCAATTCACCCGGTGAAGACAGGATGTCTTGGAGTAAATGCGCGCCTGTCACGGACTGTCTAAACACCAAGAAACTAACCGCGGCAAAGACAAACACGCCCCATGCTATTGGTTCTTTGCGCCCGCGGTACCAATCAAGCAGTAAAATTAATGGTAAAACCATTAAAGCTTGTTCCTTAACAAATAACGCCAGCACGAAAAATAAGAAACTTATCGCCCAGCGGTCTTTCAAATAAAAGATCAATGAACCAAGGACGCCCGCGCCCATGAGTAAATTAGATATGCCTGCGACACAGGACACGGCCTCACTTTGAACAGGATGAATCAAGAATAGTAACGCGGCCCCAAAGGCAAAACTTGCAGAAAGCCCCAAAAGCCCTAAAAATATATAAACTAAAACCCCGTTTAGGGCATGCACAAGGACATTAAAAAAATGCCACCCAGCAGGGTTAAAACCAAACAAAGCATATTCCAACCGGTAAACGCATTCAAGAATGGGCCGGTAATACGCATTCACCACCTCCGGCGCGCGTTTAACCGCAGTCCCTAGAAAAACCTGCGGCAAATCATCAAAACGGGCAATGTTGGGATTTTGTTTAATAAAAACAATATCGTCGTGTACAAAAGGATAAAACAAGGTGTTTGCAAAAAGCAGGAGGGTAATGCCAACTAAAACAAAAGGCTTATACGCGTCGCGGATCATCCGCCGGCCCACTCCTTTTTCATCCGGGCTGTAAACACCTTCACTTGTTCAAACTGAGCATCAATGGCTTTAACTAAATCCTGCATCCCGTCAGTGGAATTAGATTTCGCCAATTGTTCCAACTGCAGGCACGTCGCGTGCATGGGCTTGGCAGAGATATTCCCTGAGGAACCCTTCATTGAGTGCGCTACTTCTTTGACCTTGGCGATATTACCGGCGGCAATCGCATCAGATAAGGCCTGACGCTTGCTTGCAAAATCTTCCTGAAAAATATCAAACAGTTCTAAGAGTAATTCTTTGTCATCTTGAACACGGTCTAAGACATCTTTTAAATCAATAATTTCTTGTTCCATAACGTCCCCTTTAATTAACGTTTCATCTGTTGTGTCACTAAAGTAACAATTTCATTATACATCTGCATGCGGTCAATAGGCTTTGAAACATACCCATCTAAACCATAGGACAAATACCTCTCCCTATCCCCCGCCATCGCATGAGCCGTCATGACAATAATCGGGATATGCATCCCCGTTTGCTTTTCTTCCCGGCGGATAACCTGGGTCGCTTCAACACCGGTCAGCACAGGCATTTGATCATCCACCACAATCACATCAAAACTTTGTTTCGCCAAGATATCCAAAACCTCTTGACCGTTAGTCACGGTTGTCACCTTCCAGCCAAATTTTTCCAGTGCCCGAAGCGCGATGCGCATATTAACCGCGTTATCTTCCGCCAGCAAGATGCGCAGTCCTTTAACTTCCTGAGGGACGGAATCCTCAACCTTTGATGTCTTAGACGCCTTCGGATCACGCTGAATCATTAAATCCGTCGTAGTGCCAAAGATAATAGTGAACCGAAACGTGCTTCCCTGTCCTTCAACGCTCTCAACCGTGATACTGCCCTGCATCATTTCAACGATCTTCTTACAAATCGCCAACCCTAATCCAGTGCCTCCATAGCGCCTCGCAGTTGTGTTATGCGCTTCGGTAAAAACATCAAAAATCGTATCTACATTTTTCTTAGGGATCCCAATGCCTTGATCAATCACCTCAAAAGTAATCGTGCAATCTTTCTTCGTGGATGCATCCAACTTTACATTCACTTGAACCTTGCCCTTATGAGTAAACTTAACCGCATTGCTGATAATATTAACCAGCACTTGGCGCAGACGCACAGGATCGCCAATTAACAGCCTCGGAATATTAGGGTCGATTTGCCAAATAACATCAATACCCTTATTACGGGCAATCACCGTGAGCGCTTTACAGACATTCTTAATGATGTCCGTGACATTGATTTCCATTTCCTCAATAACAACCTTCCCTGCTTCCGCGCGGGAAAGGTCAAGGATGTCATTAATGAGGCTCAATAAATTTTCCGCCGCATCCTTAGCCACTTTTAGATTATCCACCTGCTCTGTTGTCAAGTCGGTATCGAGGGTTAAATCAACCATCCCGATAATCGCATTCATTGGCGTGCGAACTTCATGCGACATCTTGGCTAAAAATACGCTTTTAGCGTTGTTAGCCTCTTCAGCAACCAGTTTTGCTTGGATCAGTTGTTCCTCAACACTGCGCTGGCGGGACATGTCATGCAGGATTCCAATTGATCCGATGATATTCCCGTTGGGATCTTTAAGGACTGAGATTGAGGCATTCACGTGAAGATGGGTGCCATCTTTACAAATGACCACGGTTGCAATATCAGAGAGCATACCAGTTTTTCGGATATTATATCCGCGCATCTTCTGCCATTCGTCAGCAGGGTACAACTCTTTAACCGGCTTATTAAATAAATCTTTTTTTGTCATCCCAAGCAATTTCTCCGCCATGGGATTCCAAGCCGTGATGCGTTCATCTTTATCCGTCACCGTGATTGCCGCCGGTGAATGGTCAAAAACGACTTTGAAGATTTCCTTGGATTCAACCAAAGCCTGTTCTAAATAATTAAAGTCTTTTTTCATATTTCATTCGCGTTAAATCGGATATTCTTAACTATGGCCCAGATCAAGAGCACAAAAACAATACTGCCAATCGCTGCTGAGGATATTGTCATGATCTTAAACCAGGGACCTATCGCATTCTTATGCATTAACCCCCGCGCAATTAAAGACGCAGCCAGAACCATGGCTAAAACACAAAATTCACAGACTAAAAAAATAATAATGGAAAAAAGAACTGAAATGCCGACAACAAAGGCATTGTATTTGCATAAATTCCCTTGGGCTATCTTGCTTGAGGTTATTCCAATGCGACGCATGGGAACATTTTAACATTGAAAGCCGCTTATCGTTCAAATTTAACAACATTTTGCCACCATACGTGGCTGTCCCATTTAAGCGCCTGCGCCCATAAAACTTTAGCGGTTGCTGTCTTTAAATGATCCGGGGCTCGTTTAAAAAAAGTTTTGGCCACCGGATAACCGTTATCGACATACTCCTTGGCTTGCAAAAGGCATTCTAAGATATCCGCATCACGGGTAACGACGCTTTCCTTGGATTTCTGTTGATCATAATTATTACGCAGATCATCCAACTCTTTCATCACCTTTTTATCTAAATCATTAATTTGGTCTTTGAAAACCTTTTTTTCAGCATGACGGAAATCAATGTAGTAATGCCCCATCTTATGCAGGTCATTGATGCGCGCTTCATGGATATCATTAAACAAACCCATGACAGCGGATTTGTAAGGATCGGCCCCTT
>CAZCHB010000079.1:0-8737 GCA_964498235.1 uncultured Planctomycetales bacterium | reverse complement strand
GCAAGACGGGGATCGTGGGACGCAAGATCGCGGCGACATTTTCATCGACGGGGACGCCCAGTTTATTTTTGCACAGCGCGGAAGCCGTCCATGGTGATTTAGGCCAAATCACCTCGAAAGATGTTTTGATTGTCATATCTCAAAGCGGGCAAACTGAAGAAACGGTGCGCCTGTTGCCGCTGATTAAAAAAATTGGTGCTAAAACAATTGCGGTAACCGGCAATCCAAAATCTTCGTTAGGCAAATACAGTGATTTAGTCTTAAATACTGCGGTAGCGAAAGAAGGCTGTCCGCTGGGTTTGGCTCCCATGGCCTCAACCACAGCGACGCTGGCTTTAGGTGATGCCTTGGCTGCTTGTCTCATTGACCGCCGTGGATTTAAGAAGGAAGATTTCGCCTTTAATCATCCCGGCGGTTCGTTGGGAAAGCGTTTATTGCTGAAGGTTGAAGATATTATGCGCACTGGTGATGGTTTGGCTAAGGTCAAGCCACTCGCAAAAGTCAAAGATGTGCTGATGGTGATCACTAAAGCCCGCAGTGGCTGTGCATGCGTAGTTGATGGAAAAGATCATTTGCTTGGCATTTTTACTGACGGTGATTTGCGCCGACATTTGGATGAAGGGGCGCAGGTTTTAAATAACGCGGTCAGTGATGTGATGACCAAAAGACCCACGTCGGTTAAGAAGGACAAATTAGCCGCTGAGGCGTTTGACATATTAAAAACTAAACGTATTGATGAATTGCCTGTTTTGGATAATGCCCATAAGGTGGTTGGTGTTGTTGATGTTCAGGATTTACTAAAGGCGGGATTAGTATGATGGCGGCCCAGTTAAAGCGGATTAAAGTATTGGTCATGGACGTTGACGGCGTGCTGACAGATGGTCGGATTATTGTTGATTCACAAGGCGTTGAATCAAAGAATTTTGACGTGCAGGACGGGATGGGCATTGTGTTGTTTCGTAATGCAGGCCTTAAAACAGCGATTATTTCTGCGCGTGATTCTGCCGTCAGCCGATACCGCGCGGAAGACTTAGCGATTGATCAGGTGTTTATCGGTGTCTACCCAAAGACCGCGGCGTATGAACAAATGTTAAAAGCGTTGGGTGTTGGTGAGGATGAAGTTTGTTATGTTGGTGATGATGTGGTTGATTTAGTGATTCTAAAACGGGTCGGGTTTGCCGTTGCGGTGGATAACGCGGTATTTGAAGTTAAAAAAGCGGCGCATTATGTCACTAAACGCTCGGGGGGAAAAGGTGCTGTTCGGGAAGTGATTGAGTTGATACTTAAGGCGCAGGGCAAATGGAAAGCGGAACTATATGAACGCTAAAATTGTTATCCTGTTTTTTCTTCTAGGCATTTCTTCAGCCTTGGCTGATCAAGTTGCTCCCACCCAGCAATTGGAAGGGTTTAATCTAAACGGGTACACCGATACAGGCAAGAAATCATGGGAAATCAAGGGTGATAAGGCGGATATCTCTGATGAAAAGATTAATGTCACTAACGTGAATGCTAATTTTTATGATCCTAAGCAAAATGCTAACCTAACCTCTAAGATGGGCACAATTGATAAAATCAATGGGGATGTGCATTTGCAAGATGATGTGGTAGTCACTGCTGACCGCGGTACAACCATGACTACAGATAGTCTAGATTGGAAGCGTAATCAGGATTTAGTATCGACAACGGATCATGTCAGGATTGAAGATGAGCAAGGCACGGTTACCGGCAAAGGATTGACCGGACATCCGAATTTAAAAAAGGCTCAATTAAATCAGGATGTAAAAGCAGTCTTAAAAACATCCAAGAATTTAGCAAAATCACAGACGGTTGAGATTACTTGTGACGGCCCCATGGAAATGGACCAGGCTAAGATGTTTGTGATTTTTAATAAGAATGTCGTGGCGCTTGAACCTTCAACGGGGCGGGAATTGCGCGCGGATACCATGAAGGTCTGGTTTGATGAAAAGAATAAAAAAATCAAGAAATTGATTTGCACGGGAAATGTTTCTGTTATTCAAGGGGATAATCAGAGCTTTGCGGATGAAATGGTATACACCGGCGATGACCAGCGGTTGATTATGACGGGTCGTCCTAAATTAGTTTTTGATACTGGGGATGGCTTGGGCAAGGGCATGTTCCAGAAGGTGGGGCAATAGATGCGTCTTTTAGAGGCTAAGAATTTAGTTAAAATTTATAATGGCCGTAAGGTTGTTGATGGCTTAAATATTTCCGTCGGACGTTCAGAGATTGTTGGATTATTAGGTCCTAATGGGGCAGGTAAAACAACCTCTTTCTATATGGTGGTGGGTATTGTTGCGCCGGATCAAGGGTCTGTTATTTTTGACCAGGAAGATATTACTAAAAAACCAATTCATGAACGTTCTCGTCTGGGAATGGGATATTTGGCTCAGGAAAGTTCTATTTTTCGTAAGTTAACCGTTGAAGAAAATATTCTAGCGGTGTTGGAAACATTGCCTATAGGTCAGGCGGAACGTAAGCGGCGTTTGGAATCATTGCTTGAAGAATTGAATATTTCTCATTTAGCTAGATCTAAGGCGTACACGCTTTCCGGCGGTGAAAGAAGGCGTTTAGAAATCACCCGTGCCTTGGTTACAAATCCTTCATTTTTATTATTGGATGAGCCTTTTTCGGGAATTGATCCGATAGTCGTCGCGGAAGCGCAGGAAATTATTCGGGATTTAAAGAAAAAAGGCTTAGGCATTTTATTGACTGACCACAATGTCCGCGAAACATTAGCGATTACTGACCGCGCCTATCTCGTTGCCGACGGCAGGATATTGATTTCCGGTACGGCCCAGGATTTAATTAATGATCAAAAAGCCCGCAAGATTTACCTCGGTGAGAAATTTAGTATGTAGAAAAATCAGTAGGGGCGGTCTTTGACCGCCCGTTTATCATGAAAGGAACAATAATCAAATGAAAGTCGAAGTTAAGAAGGTCGATGCCTTAAAAAGAGAGTTACGGATTGAAATCCCGCGTGAACGTGTCACGAAGGAAATGGATAATGTTTATAACGAGATTAATAAATACGCGAAAGTTAAAGGGTTCCGTCCTGGTAAGGTTCCCCGTAATATTTTAGTTTCTTCCCATGGCAAGATTGCCCAAGAGGAAACGATTAAGAAATTAATCCCGCAAGCTTACCATGAAGGAATTGAGAAGGAACAATTAAATCCAATCGACCTGCCGGACATTTCTGATGTTAGTTTAAAAGAAGGGGTCATTACCTTTACAGCGACACTTGACATCCGCCCTGAGGTCAAGGTGGATGATTACAAAGGCATCAAGGTGACCCGTAAAGATGCTAAGGTGACTGATGAAGATATTAATAAGACCTTGGAATTCTTTAAAAAGGGCCGTGGTGACGGGGAAGAGTTAAAGATCGACGATGCTTTTGCTAACGGCATGGGATTTCCGAATCTTGAGGAATTTAAAAAAGCGCTGACCCGTCAAATGGAAATGGACAAGGATCGCCAGAACCGCATTGATATTGAAAATCAAATTGTTGACCACCTTTTAAAACATGCTAAATTAATTGTCCCTCAATCGCTGGTCAAACGTCAGCTGGAGCATCGATTGAATGAAACCATAAAGCGTCTTAAATCGCAGGGCATGAAGGATGAGGAGATTAAGGCTAAGGAAGAAGAGATCCACAAAAGCCTTTCTGAAATTGTTGAACGTGACGTTAAAATATTCTTAGTGCTGGAAGAAATTGCTAAGCGTGAAAATATCCAAGCCTCAAGCGCGCAGGATAATTTGCCTAGCAAGGTCATTGAAATGCTCTTGAAAGAAGCTAAGTGGGAAGAAGCAAAATGATACAAAGTGTCATCTCCGAATGCCTGCCTACCGGCAGGCAGGTGTTTGTCGGGGAACCAGTGAACTAGATGCCCGATAAAAACACTCGGGCATGACAATGGAGAGAAAATCATGTTAAAATCTTCACTATTAGTGCCAATGGTTATCGAGAAAACCGGTCACGGCGAGAGGGCGTATGATATTTATTCCCGCTTGCTTAAAGAACGGATTATTTTCTTAGGAACAGGTGTTGATGATAATGTCGCGAACTTAATTATCGCGCAGTTATTATTTCTGCAGTCCGAAGATCCGACGAAGGATATCAGTCTTTATGTGAATTCTCCCGGAGGTTCAGTGACGGCCGGCTTAGCCATTTATGACACTATGCAGTTTATCAAGCCTGATGTGGCTACCTATTGCTTGGGTCAAGCGGCAAGTATGGGGGCTGTCTTGTTAACGGCAGGGGCGAAGGGCAAGCGTTTTGCGTTACCGAATGCGCGTATCATGATTCACCAGCCATGGGGCGGTGCGCAGGGAACGGCCAGTGATATCCATATCCAAGCACAGGAAATTTTACGCATGAAGGATGAGCTGAATAAAATTCTGGCTCATCATTCAGGACAGGCTCTCGATAAAATTAAGAATGATACTGACCGCGATTTTTTCATGTCCGCGCAAGAAGCAAAAGACTATGGACTGGTCGACGGCGTCATTACGAAGTTTGGTCAAATGTAAATTTAATGGAAGGATTTTATGAAAAGAAATTTGTTGCTTACACCGGGTCCAACGCAAGTGCCCCCGCAATTATGCGAGGTTTTAGCGCGTCCTATCATTCATCACCGCACTCCCGCGTTTCAAGAACATTTAAAGGTAGTGGTTAGCGGCTTACAGGAAGTGATCCAAACTAAGAATGATGTTTATCTATTGGTCTCTTCCGGTTCCGGCGGGATGGAGGCGGCGGTGGTTAATTTATTATCACCGGGTGATCAGGCTATTGCAGTTAACGGCGGAAAGTTTGGTGAACGCTGGGTTGACCTATGCAAAACCTTTAAAGCAAATACCATCGAATATAAAGTGGACTGGGGTAAGGCCCCGTTGGCTGTCGAAATCAAGAAATTATTAGAAGCTAATCCTGACACGAAGGCTGTCTTTATCACGCTGGCAGAAACTTCAACAGGGGTGACTCCTGACGTGAAAGCCATCGGTGAGGTGGTTAAGAATCATAAGGCGGTTTTAGTTGTTGACGCTGTTTCTGGGTTAGCTGTTCAGGAAATCAAGGCGGATGAATGGCATGTGGATATGGTTGTTTCAGGGTCGCATAAAGGGTTGATGCTTCCTCCGGGTGTTGGTTTTGTCACCGCCTCGCCTAAAGCCATTGAGCAGATCAATAAGTGTACAACGCCGCGTTTGTATTTTGATTTGCGTGAAGCCAAGAAGGCCATGGAAAAAGCAGATACGGCCTTCACTCCGGCAATTGGGATAATTATTGCTATGGTTGAAAGTTTGAAATTAATCAAAGAGCGGGGTCTGGATAATATGTTTAAGCATTTTATCCGTTTAGCCCAAGGCACTCGTGCCGGATGTAAGGCTATTGGCTTAGAGCTTTATCCAGATCCTAGCTGTGCGACGAATGTGTTGACGGCCGTTAAATTGCCAGCTGGTATCGATGGTGAGAAGTTGGCGAAAATTATGCGCGATACCCATGGCATTACGGTTGCCGGCGGACAGGATAGTTTAAAGGGCAAGGTTATTCGTATTGCACACATGGGGGCTTTAGATGAATATGATTTGTTAACGGGCATTGCCTGTTTGGAGAAAGTATTGCATCAAATGGGCCATAAGTTTGAGTTAGGGGCTGGTTTGACTGCGGCACAAAAATATTTCTCCGCCTAAGGCGGATCAGCCTTTGGCTGAAATCTTCATGGGAACATAATTTTAGTTAGGGGAGAGGTATGTTTAAGATTTTAGTGAGCGATAAATTAGAAAAAGAAGGTTTGGAGATTTTAACAGCAGAGAAGAACTTTCAGGTTGACTGTAAATTCGGTATTCCTGCCGCAGAGTTAAAATCTATTATTAAGGAGTATGATGCGTTGATCATCCGTTCCGGGACGCAAATGACGGCTGATATTATCGAAGCCGCGGATAGGTTAAAGGTGATCGGCCGTGCCGGTGTCGGTTTGGATAATGTGGATTTAGAAGCCGCGACGAAAAAGGGGATTGTGGCAATGAATACCCCGGCGGGAAACACAACATCGACGGCAGAACATACCATGAGCATGATCTTGGCATTGTCTCGTAACATTCCGCAGGCAGTCGCTTCTGTGAAGGCAAACAAATGGGAGCGAGCGAAATTTACCGGTGTTGAACTTTATGGAAAGACATTGGCGATTATCGGGCTTGGACGGATAGGCTCAACAGTTGCCAAAATGGCGCAGGGGTTCGGCATGAAGACCGTTGGGTATGATCCATTTCTTTCTGTTGAGATCGCGGCCAAGAATGGTATCGCCTTGTTGGATTTAGAAACGATTTATAAAACAGCTGATTATATAACCGTGCATATTCCAAAGACAGATGAGACAACGGGCATGATCAGTGATGCTCAGATCGCGTTGATGAAAAAGACGGTTCGTCTGATCAATTGCGCGCGCGGCGGTATTATTGACGAGAAGGCATTGACCCAAGCGCTTAAGGACAAGCGTATTGCCGGTGCGGCCTTGGATGTTTACGATGTTGAGCCTCCTGACTTTTCATTAGAACTTTTTAAATTGGATAATTGCGTGACGACGCCCCATTTAGGCGCATCGACGTCGGAAGCACAGCTTAATGTGGCTATTGAAATCGCTCATGCTGTTAAAGATGCCCTGTTAGGCGCGGGTATCCGCAACGCGGCTAATTTCCCGTCACTGTCTGCTGAAGCGTATAAGGGGGTTGAGCCCTATTTAAATTTGGCTGAACGTATGGGTAAATTTGCCGGCCAATTAGCTCAAGGCCGTATCTCCGCGGTCAAGGTTACCTATAGCGGTACAGTGACCAAGCAAAAAGTCACGGCCATCACAATGGCCTTGGCCAAAGGAATTCTAGCGCCGATGTTAGGAGAGACCGTCAATACGATTAATGCCCTGAATATGATGAAGGATCGCGGGATAAATATTCAGGAAATCAGCTCTACTGAAGAAGGCGAATATGTGAATTCAATCACTCTGGATATTACGACTGATAAGGAAATCTTTTTGCTGATGGGAACATTGACGAGCAATAAGCAGCCGCGGATAGTTAAGATCAATAATGTTTATGTTGAGGCAGTGCCTGTGGGGCATATGCTTTTTATCAACAATAACGACAAGCCCGGTATTGTCGGCGCTATTGGAACCATTTTAGCAGCGGCTAATATTAACATAGCTGGTATTACCTTAGGTCGTGAAAATCAACAAGGCGTTGCCGTCAGCGTTGTAAATGTGGATAGCGAAATACCTGATGCGGTGATGGCTCAATTACGTCAGACAAAAAATATTTTATTTGTAAAAACGGTAAAAGTCTAGACGGCTTAAAGAGGTTCTGCAATGTCTTCATGGTTTTTATTTGCAGTTGCTTTAGAAGATGGGCTAAATCCTTGCGCCTTGTTGACATGCGCGGTCTTTTTGATGATGAGCCTTTGGATAAGCCCTACGGGTTTACATAGGGGCAAGTTTTTGTTTGTCTTTTTCTTAGTCGTTCTTATTTTGAATTTTGTTTTCTCCTTGGGTTTCTTGTCAAATTTACTGGCAATTAAATGGGTGATAAGGCTTTTCTTGTCGATTAATTTTTTGCTAGGTTTGTTTTTTGCGTGTGCCGGGGCTGTTTTTGTTTATGATTGGTTTCTAGCCTGCAGAGGAAAATCTGCAGAGACGCTTTTGAGTACAAGAATTTTTAGCGTAAAAGAAAAGAAGGTAAGCGGAATATTCGTGTCTTTAGCGGTGGTTGCCGCGGGGGCAGTGATGAGTTTCTTATCCACAGTATGGCCGCCTAATTATGTTGTCAGTTTGACGGCTAATAATTTATATTTGCCGGGTCGTTGTTTAGGAACGTTTTTTTCTTTAGGTTTATATTCTTTTATTCAACTTTGGTTTTTGTTATTGTTATTGGCTTTGATTGCTGGGAACATATTAACCCCGCGGATGCGTCAGATGATCAACGCGGCTGTCTTTTTTTGTGCCGCTGGCGCTGTGATGTACCTTTTATAATAAATCAAAACAAATTGAGGAGCTTATTTAATGAATTTAGCGGTGATAGGTGCCCAATGGGGGGATGAAGGTAAGGGTAAGTTGATTGATATCTTATCCGAAGCTGTTGATGTGACGGTCCGTTATCAGGGTGGTAATAATGCCGGGCATACGGTTATCGTCGGTGATAAAGAGTATATTTTTCATTTGATTCCCTCAGCTATTTTACGTCGCGGTAAGATTTGCGTGATTGGAAATGGTGTTGTTATTGATCCCAAGGCATTGCTGGAAGAAATTGAAGGGTTGAAAAAACGCGGACTTCCAATGACCAGTAAGCAATTAAGAATTTCTGCTAATGCTCATGTGGTTATGCCGTATCACCGTGTCATGGATCAATTGCGTGAAAGTAAGCGTGCAAATAAGATTGGAACCACGGGCCGGGGCATTGGGCCATGTTACTCTGACAAGGTTGGGCGCATGGGCATAAGGATGATCGACTTGCTTAATCCCAAAGTATTAAAAGAAAAACTTGCAGATAACCTTAACGAGAAAAATGATATTTTTCCTTCAATGTTTGATTTCTATTGGCGGTTTCTCCAAGAAAAGATTGAATCGAAACGCCTTGATTTAACCTGCCTAGACTCGGTTGTGATTCGAGTTGAATTCGATGCAGAATATGATCGAACCTATCATAGATTTAGAAGTGCGCTAGGGAGGCAGTATAT
>CAZCHB010000078.1:0-8758 GCA_964498235.1 uncultured Planctomycetales bacterium | reverse complement strand
GTTATCTGGTGGTGTGCGTAAAAAAGTTGCAATAGCTAAGGCGTTAGTTGCCAGCCCAGATGTCATATTGCTTGATGAACCAACCAATCATTTAGATATTGATGCTATTTTATGGTTGGAGCAAGTGTTAAATGCATTTAATGGTAGCGTTGTTCTGATCACCCATGATAGAAAGTTTTTAGATAATACCGTTAATAAAATATTGGAATTAGATCGAGGCAATTTATCCATTTATCCAGGAAGCTTTAATAAATACCAAGAATTAATACAACGTCAATTAAATGTGGTTTGGAAGATTGTCGCCGGGACAAAGGTGGAAACGATTCGGACGCAGGCAACAATTGAACTGATGGCCAAGGCTGGGTGTAAATATATTTCGATTTCACCGGAAACTGGAAGTGCGCGGTTGTTAAAGCTGATGCGCAAACCCTTTGACCTTAAGCACGCGGTCAAATTAGTAAAACACATGAATAATGTGGGCATCCGCAGCCAGGCTTGTTTTGTGTTAGGGTATCCGACGGAGACCGCGGATGATTTAAGAATGACTAAGGATTTGGTTTGGCAATTGACGCGCGAGGGCATTGATGAAATTGCCTTGTTTATCATTACGCCGGTCCCCGGGTCCGCGATTGCCGGCCAGTTCTCAGGGTACACGTCGTTATCACAATTGAATTTTACGCCCACATGGCGAGGAGATTATAAATTATTAAATAATTTCCGTTTAAGGTTATACGCCCTTTTCTTATTCTGGAAATTTGTGTACCATCCTTTCAAGATAATACGGCAATCATTCAACTTTTTTAAGCGCACGTTTGAAACAAAAATGGAAATGGTTCCCTATCGGGCGATGATGTTAAAGAAATGGGCGTACGGGGCTGTTTAAAGGGATTTAAAAATCAAAAGGAGCTGCAGGTCATGAAAAATGTTGAACAATACAAAGCGTTGCTGGAGAATGTGCCCTGTAATCTGTGCGGAGCGGACGATTTTGATATTGTCTATCCCGCGACGTATGAAAAAGCCAAGCCGGATCAGGTGGAAGAGTCTTTTCGCTCATCCGGTGATGAAATCTTGGTTGATCAGCTGGTGCGTTGCCGCCGATGCCAACTGGAGTATTTGACGCCGAGGCTTAACCAAGAAGTGATCATCCACGCCTACAGTTCAGGCAGTGATGAGATATTTGTTTCTCAGGCTAAAGCCCGGGAGGTCACGTTTAACCGTTGTTTAGATATCGTCGAAAAATACCAGCCGGCCAAGGGAAAGGTCTTGGACGTGGGGACGGCGGGAGGGTCATTTTTGGCCGCCGCTAAAAAACGGGGTTGGGATGTTAGCGGTTGTGAACCTAACCGATGGCTGTCAAAATGGGGAAAAGAAAATTATGGAATTGATATTTTTCCCGGCACTATTTTTGATATGAAAATCAAGGATGCAAGTTATGATGTCGTGACGCTGTGGGATGTGCTGGAACATACGCCTGATCCCAAGAAGGTGCTGCTAGAGTGCGGCAGGGTTTTGAAGCCGAATGGATTGCTCGTTGTTAATTATCCGGATATCGGTTCACTGGTGTCCAAGGGCATGGGCCGTAAGTGGGTGTTCTTATTATCCGTGCACTTGTATTACTTTACGCCGCCGACGATCAGGCAGATGCTGATTAAAACCGGATTTAAACCGCTTAAGTTCCGTAAGCATTGGCAGGGACTTGAGCTGGATTATATCTTCACACGGATTAAACCCTATATCCCATGGTTATCAGTCATCGGAAAAAAAGTGGCTAAGGGTTTAAATATTCAACAGATGAACGTGCCGTATTGGGTGGGCCAGACCTTGGTGATAGCGCGTAAGGAGAAATAATGAAAAAGAAAGTTATTGTTTTAGGGGCCGGGGTAGCAGGATTATCAGCGGGATATTTTTTACAGAAAACGGGTAAATATGACGTGGTTGTGCTGGAACAAGCTCCACAGGTGGGCGGTTTATGTGGGAGCTTTCAGTATAATTCATTTACCCTCGATTTCGGCGCCCATAAGATGTATTCGACAATTCCCGGCATTCTCGACGATTTAAAAGCATTTATGGGGGAGCGAATTTTACAATTGCCCAAGAAAAACCGCATTTATCTTAAAGGGCATTTATTGGACTATCCCTTAAAGTTAGGTAATTTATTAAAAGCCTTAGGGCCGATGACTTTTTTGAGCCTAGGTTTTGGCTATGCCTTAGCTGTGGCACGGGGCATTGTTGATAAAAGCCAGCCGAAATCATACGAAGAATATATGGTTAAATGTTTTGGACGGCCGACCTATGAATTGGTGTTTGAACCCTTGGCGGATAAGGTCTGGGGTAATCCCGCTGAACTCCACGCTGAGATGGCCAGAACACGCGTTCCCGCATCAAATGGGTTTGAAGTAATTCTTAAATTATTAGGGATCAAGAAGGAAACAAAAGATACCAATGCGGAATTTTTTTATTACCCTAAAAGAGGGTTTGGTGATTTTCCGCAAAAACTGAAAGAAGATATTGAACGATTAGGCGGCAAGATTATCTGCAATTCCCGTTTAAGCGCTTGCCAAAAAACAAATGGCGAGGTGAGTTCAGTCGAGTTTACCGTCAATGGGGCTAAACAGCAGATAAATTGTGATTGCTTAGTCTCAACTATTCCGCTTGGCATCTTAAGCCGATTTGTTTATGCGGACCAAACAGCTGATTTTAAGCATTATGCCGATAATTTACAGTTTAGGCATTTGAATTTGGTGTATATTGAGGTCAACCGGCCGCTAGCCTTAGAAGATCAATGGATATTCTTTCCTGAGCGTGAATTTATTTTTAGCCGCATCTTTGAGCAGAAACAAATGAACCCGGAGTTAGGGCCTAAAAATAAAACCGTTATTTGCTGTGATTTTACTTGCGACGCGGACAGCTGGCAATGGAAGGCGGACGATGCCACCTTGGTTTCGAAATGTATTGACGGTCTGGTGCGTGCGGGCTTTATTAAGGCCCAAGACGTGATTAGTTCTTTCGTAAAACGCCAGCAGAATTTTTATCCGCGTTATGACACGCAGTATATTGAAAAGATCCAAGCTTGTTCAAGCCAGTTAAAGGGCGTGAAGAATTTACTTTTAACCGGGCGTTTAGGCATGTATAACTATAATAATTCAGATCATTGTTTTGATATGGCGCAGTTTATCAGCCGTAATATGGAGCAGGGAAAAGCAACGGGAGTGATTTGGGATAGCTTAGAAGAACGGGTTAGGGAATACCGCATTGTTGATTAACACGTCTGGAGAAATTTTATATGGAAAATGTCATTAAGGGCCGTTTAGATGTTAATTGGGACTCGTATTGGAACGGGTTTATTAAGATTCCGATGGTTGAGCCATTGAGGTTCTTTCTTATCAAGCGGGCCTGCGACCGTTTGATGAAGCCTTTTAAGGCCCAGGGTAAGGTGCGCATGTGCGAATTGGGTTCCGGGACTGGATCTGTCAGCCGGTATTTAGCGGAAACATATAACGGAATACCGACGGTGGTCGACAATAATCCGCATGCCTTGGAATTATGCAAGAAGACCTTTGACGGTTTTGCCGGCGAACTAAAGGTTATTGAGCGGGATGTGTTTAATCTGAAAGAATATGCAGGGCAGTTTGATTTGGTTCATTCCGGCGGATTGATTGAGCATTTTGTTGACGAGTCACGCGATGGGATCATTAAGCTTCATTGTGATTTAGCCAGTGCAAACGGGTATTTAATGATCTTGGTTCCCGTCGTGAACTGGTGGTACCGCCTGCTTAATTATGGTATTTTTAAATTTCTTCACCTCTTGGATGAAATTCCTGAAGTGCCGTGGACATACCAGGAGTTAGAGGCCGCGTTAGACCGGCATGGTTTTAAAATTGTGGCCCGAACAAATGTTATTTCAGAAATTGGAATACTAGCCAAGAGAAAATAGAGAGGCCTATGTTAAATCCAGCCCAATTTATTAAAAAACGTCTTCAGCAATCGTCCCAGCATTTTCAAGTGGCCCTTCAAGTGCTGGATTTAAATCCATGGAAAATGAAGCGGATTGTTGAGACGGGATTTGCCTTGTATCGGGGTGACAAGCGGGCGAATAACCCCTTGTTCCTGCATATTGAGCCGACGGGGATGTGTAATTTAAAATGCACCATGTGTCCCAGGACGGAATCAATCACGCGGGAAATGAAACATATGTCTTACGAGAGTTTTGTTAAGATACTAGATGGAGTTAATCCTATTATTGTTGCTTTTGTTGGGTTTGGCGAGCCGTTAATGAATCCCCGGACATTGGACATGGTGCGCTATGCGGTTAAAAAAGGCGTTACCACGCGCATTTCATCAAATGCGACGATGTTAAATACCAAACGATCCAAAGAAATTATCCAATCTGGACTGCATCAGGTTTGGTTTTCCATTGACAGCCCTACGGCGGAAAATTTTGAAAAGATTCGTGTTGGGGCTAAATTTGAAAAAACGGTTGAAGGGATTAAAGAATTTTTGAGCATCCGTAAAGAATTAAATTCAAAGATTGTTGTGACCGTTAATTTTACCATTACTAAAGATAACGCGCATGAAGTGAAAGCGATGGCCAAGTTTTGCCATGAACATTTTAAAGATGTGATTCCAACCTTTGCCCGCGGTTATGTGTATGATTTGCAGGACCAAAAGAATCGGGCACTGCAAAATACGCCGGAAATTCAAGCTTACTTGGAAGATGCCTTTAAATTAGCCAATGAATACCAATTAGAGCAGGTGGCGCTTAATATCAAGACCATCATTCATGATTTACAAAAGCCGTTGGATGGCAAAGGCCCCTGCTATTTTCCATATTATGTGGTGGCGGTATCTTGGGATGGTAAGGTTACTCCGTGTTGTTTGTTTTATGATTATCAAATGAGCTTAGGAAATCTCAATCAAAAATCCTTTAAAGACATCTGGAATGGCAAGGCCTATCAGGGATTTAGGATGAAATTAAAGACGCACCGTTGTGATATTAACATTTGTAATACCTGCCCGCTCAATGATATTTCAATCCATAATATTATGAGCAAGATGCGTAAGGTTCCCGGGATGGGGCTTTTTACAAAAGAACAATATCCATTTATCGGGCGGGATGATTTTTATACATTGGAACAGTCGGATAAAGCGCATGTCTAAAATACTTCGATGCGGGATTATCGGTTACGGGTATATGGGCGAGATACGCAGGGCCGTTATTGAGCGGCAGCCGTCTTTAAAGCTCGTCGGCATCTGTGAACCAAGTGCCGCTGTCCGTGCAAAGATCAGCGGTGTTGAGGTTGATGAGCAGTACGAGGACTTGCTAAAGAAAGATCTCGATATTGTTTTTGTCTGCACGCCGAATGTTTTCTCGCCGGCCATATGCGTCAAGGCATTGTCGATGGGAATACATGTTTTTTGTGAAAAACCGCCGGGATGCAATGTTTCTGATGTGGCATGTATCCAAAAAGCTGAGAAGAGGGACCTTAAATTAATGTTTGGGTTTAACCACCGCTGGCATCCGGGCATTATTAAAGCCAAGGTCATCATTGACAGCGGCCGTATGGGGCGCATCATTAATATGCGCGGGCTTTATGGGAAGTCAGGCGGGATTAAGTTTAAGCAGTCGTGGCGTAATGATAAGAGCGTTTCAGGCGGTGGTATTTTGTTAGACCAAGGCATTCACATGCTGGATCTGTTCAGGTATTTCAGCGGCGATTTTACCGATGTGCGTTGTTTTTCCAGTAAATCTTTCTGGAAGAATGATGTTGAGGATAATGCTTTTGTTGTTTTAAAAGGGGCCGCGGGCGTTGATGCGATGCTTCATTCATCAGCCACGTTTTGGAAGCACACCTTCCGTATTGATATCACCTTAGAGGGCGGATATGTGGTGGTAGAAGGGCTGCTGTCTAAAACCGGTAGTTACGGCCGCGAGCAATTAATCGTGGCTAAGCGCCAATTTGAAGATGAGGCGCATGCTGTCGGTAATCCCTCCGAGGAAATTACTTATTTTGACCGTGACCTGTCATGGGACCTTGAAGTGGAAGAATTTGTCAAGTGTATCAGGGAAAATAAGCCGGTTACTATTTCTTCTTCAGAGGATGCGTTGAAAGTCATGCAGATTATTGAACGGGCTTATATCGACGCTGGACTTATTAATACAAAAGAGGCGCGTCATGAAGAACATTGTCGTTAACGATGAATATAATCCTGCTGACTTAAAGCCGTCAGCGTTGATTGAACAGTATATCGCGCTTTTACATAAAGATGCGGTTACGCTATTAAACGGTTCACGGCAGGCGGCTAATTGCCCAGCCTGTTATTCAGTAAAAAACAGCGGTCATTTCGAGAAATTTGGTTTCATCTACCATGAATGCGCGGATTGTAAAAGTCTTTACGTAAACCACCGGCCTAGCGATGCGCAGATTACGTCATTCTACCGCAGTGCGCCCTCAAAGATATTTTGGCGTAATCAATTGTCGGAAGCGAGCCGCCAGCAGCGCAAAGAACGCATAATTAAGCCTCGTTTTGAGTGGATCACTGATTCCATTGCTGAATATTTAAGGGGCGATGTGCATTGGATGGATATGCATACCAGCCAGGCCCGTTACTTAGAAACAATGGCTTCCGTTAAGGCCGCGCGCAAGAGCGTTGTTTTCCCTTATTGTGATGTGCCCTCAAACAGCGGCCTAAACATTATTGATAAGCCATGGTGGGAGCTTGATGCGCCCGGGACGGTTGATGTTGTTACATTATTTGAAGTGCTGGATCATACCAATGATGTCGATGCGTTATTAATGCAGGTCAAACGTTTATTAAAGCCGGGCGGCCTCTGTTTCTTAACGGCGATTTTATCGTCGGGATTTGATGTCAAAGAATTAGGCCAGCATGCAAAGAATATCTATCCGCCTGACCGCCTTAACGTATTTAGTGTTTACGGATTAAAGCATAAGCTTGAGCAGGGCGGGTTTGAATGTTTGGAGTTCTCAACACCGGGTGTTTTAGATTTAGATATTGTAGCCTCGGCCTTAAAAGAAAATCCGGCGGTGTGCGTATCGCCGTTTATCCGGGAATTAGCATTGGAAGGGGATGAGGATGTCAGGCGTGCCTTTGCGGAGTTCCTGCAGGCCAATTTACGCAGTTCTTATGGCAGGGTTTTAATCAAAAAGAAAGCATAAGGAGTTTCGATGTCCTATATTAAACGTTATTTTGAAGAAGCGGCCGCCATTTTAAAACAATTGGACCAGGCACAAGTAGAGAAGATGATCCAAATATTATTAAGTGCCCGCGCACAGCAGGGCCGTATTTTTTTTCTAGGTGTGGGGGGGAGCGCCGGCAATTGTTCGCACGCGGTGAATGATTTCCGTAAGATCGGCGGGTTTGAAGCGTACACGCCGACGGATAATGTCTCTGAGCTAACGGCACGCACCAATGATGAAGGATGGGACACTACCTTTGCGGCATGGCTTAAGGGCTCCAGGCTGCGCGCCCAAGATGTGGTGTGGGTTTTATCTGTCGGGGGAGGCAATAAGGAAAAAAATGTCAGTGCGAACTTGGTCTACGCCTTAGATTACGCCAAGGCTCAAGAGGCAAAGATTGTCGGTGTGGTGGGACGTGACGGCGGCTATACGGCTAAGGCCGCTGATGCGGTTGTGATCGTGCCTCCCGTTGCACCGGATACAATTACACCGCACGCGGAGAGTTTTCAAGCCGTGATTTGGCATCTGATTGTCAGCGATCCCCGCATTATGCAGATGAGTAATAAGTGGGAATCATTAAGTGTGAGCAAATAAAATATAGAGGAGTCAGTGATGGCCATTTATTTAGACAGCAGTAAGATTGAAGAGATAAAAAAATACCACGCGATGGGCATTATCCGCGGGGTGACGACAAATCCTTCTATTTTGTTAAAAGAAGGCGGCACCGGGGGATTAGCAGGAGTTAAATCGCGCCTTTTAGAAATCGCCCAGCTGGTTAATCCATATCCTGTTTCTGTTGAAGTTACCACCAACGATAAAAAAGAAATGCTTGCACAAGCTAAGGATATCGCGGCCTGGGCCAAGAATATCAATGTCAAGATTACGATTCATGGCCCTAATGGTGAGCTGGATAATTTATCCGTCATTCATGAATTGGAAACCAAGCATAATATCCGCGTTAATGTAACGGCCATGATGAGCGCACAGCAATGTTTATTGGCCGCGATGGCAGGCGCTACCTATGTTTCTATTTTTTGCGGGCGGGTAAATAATATGGGCTATGATGCCGCCAATGAAGTATCGGTCTTGCGTGATTTGCTGGATGCTTATGATTTAAAAGCGCAGATTATTGCCGCGTCGACCCGTGAAATTCTTAATGTGACCCAATGGCTGCGCGCGGGAGCGCATATTGTGACGGTGGTGCCGCAATTCATGGACGGCATGATTGTTCATCCTTACAGCAAAGAAACCGTGCAGATGTTTTTAAATGACGCTGCCAAGGCCGCTAAATGATGACACAGATATTAGAAAAACGTAATGCATTAAAAAGAAAATTAAACCAGCGTCAATTAGTATGTGGGGGGTGGGTTTCATTTGGCCATCCGGGCCCTAGCGAAATTTTTACACAGGCGGGGTTTGATTTTATCGGCATAGATATTGAGCACAGCACCATTAGTCAGGAACAGTCCCAACGCATTATCGCGGCTTGTCAAAGCGCGGGCGTTTGCTGCCTGCCTCGCATAGCTTCCCATAATCCGGAGATGGCTCGTCGATTACTTGAT
>CAZCHB010000077.1:4310-8798 GCA_964498235.1 uncultured Planctomycetales bacterium | reverse complement strand
ATTGTCTTGCGCCTATATCCCATGATTCTTTACGGTCAACACCAGTAAAGTCTAATGCTGATCCTCCGCTAATATTCAACCCATAGCCAATGGCCGGACTATTTGAGGCAAGCGCGGTATTGTACTCATCACCTGTAAAGTAATTTACATTTCCTTGCTCAAGTTTAGGATCAATACATTTTGAATGGGCTTTGCCATTACATTCAACGGAGTTGAATTTAGTCCCGTTAATCAGGGAGTAATCATCGTTTAATTTTACCGCGGCGCAGGTGCCGTCGCCGTTACCCGTCATACCTGAGGCGTAATATAAACCGGCAATATCACCACCGTTATAATCAGGGCCGCCGATGAAGATATTATTACGTGATTTTAACACTTCAGACCCGTTACAATTCGCACCCATCGTCAATACAGTGTTATCACCGTTGGACGTGATGGTTGAATTCGTGATGTAAGATTTCATATTGGCACGGTAAGATAATGCGACAGAATTTCCAAAAGCACGGCAATGGTCAAAGCCGTCAGATTTCCATGTCACAGGGTTATTTTTGAAATACGCACAATTGCCGATAATAACTGAATTATCGATTACGGTGCTGGTTGCGGATTTAACTTGGTTACCCGCGTTGCCTTCCGTCCGGGTACGGCTGACGATAACAGTTCCTTTACCGTTATGATAAAGCAAGTCTATCCCGTCTGATGTATTATGGCTGATATCACTGTTTTTGAATATCCAGTTACCTCCGGTTTCATGCGTTCCTAACCCATCACCATAACCGCCCTGAGACTGGCTATAGCAATTGTAGGGTTTTTGGCCCGGGTAGGTTTCACCACAGCCATTGTACTGGATTTTTACATTATCAAACATGATGGTACCCTGGTTTGAAGAAACGCCTTTACCCGCGTCTCCATCCCAACCGACAAGCGGATTGGCAATAATTTTGCTGTCAACAACTGTCCAGTCTTTCAATCGGGCAGCCTTGATACCTGTATGGGCCATCCCATGAACGTTAACGTTCTTTAGAAGGACATTCGCGCTGTTATAGGCCACAATCCCTTTAGAGGCCCAGTCACCATAAGGGAAGCTGCTGGTGTTGCATCCCTTAGGGCCGGATTTCTGGCAGTCAGAATGGTCAGTGATTTCAACGCACTGTAATTCCACATTACTGCTGTTTGTCATATTGATGACCATATCCGCGCGTTCAGTTCCCCATAACTGCGGAGGCGCGCTACAGCCTTTATCGTATCCTTTTCCAAGAATACGTGTTGGATGCGCGGCATCTGGACCTGAAGGAATCGGACGGCTAAAACAGTCCCACGGCCAATTTGAAGAACATTTGCTGGTGTCCGCGGTGTTCGGTGAACCAAAACCCATTTTGTACTGGGCGCCGCCTGTCCCATCAATAATTAATGTATCCCCGCCAACCATTTTAGATTGATTGTACCCTTGCGGCGCTAAGACCCAGTTAGGGTGATTAAAGGCGCAGTTCTGCATGGTTCCTGATCCCGGATACGCCGCGTCGCTTAGTCCGGTGCACTGTGCGTTTGTCCCGCCATCTGGCCTAACATAATAGGTAGATGCTTGGGCGGCATTCGCTAACAGTAAGGTAAAACCTAATACTGTTAAAAAGCGTAATGTCATTTTTGGGAAAAACATGGTACACCTCGTCTTTCGGTTGGTGTTGATACTACATTGTTTTGTTTCTACTTTCATATCTACTCCCTTAATAACTAAAAAACCTATCCCTTGTTTACACAAAGAATAGGTTTGCCTGTTTAAATCTTGTCTGCTGGCAACTGGCTGCCTTTCCGGTCTTTCGGCCGGGTTAGGCCCTATAGCTTTGTGCCCCGCGCTTTCGCACGGTTTACCTTTTCAACACATGTAGGCTTTCTACCACTCAAGCCCTTCTGCACTACTAACGGAAGTTTAGCATGCCCCTAGGGGGTTGTCAAGCCGAGAAAAGTGAATATTTTACTTGCACAATTAAAATATTATGTTATACTCTCACCGTTAATCTGGAAAACGTTACCCAATAATCAATGGAGAGAGAAATGAAAAAAGTATTGTTTACCTTAATGATTACCCTATCATTAGGTATGGGCAAAGTTTGGGCAGATGGTCCGTTTACGACCACCTTGACCGCTGACGGTTTCGATGCCACACCTGATGCTATCGCAACGCCTGCTCAAACAGGTACCCCATCCAATAACGTCGCCGACGTTAAGGATGTTATCAACTACCTATTAGGCACAACATACGCTACAAACGGCGATGTGGATTTCTTGAAAGTGACCACTGGAGACAGCTTCTGGAAGACATTAAGTTCTCCAGCTACTATCGCTGCTATCAGCGTTTCCGCTGATAATTTTAACGTTTTAAATGTTTATGATACCACTGCACCGGCCACTAAATATGATGTATTTGGCGGTGCTTTTACGGGATATGGGTTCATTGGAGACGGTTCCTTGAGCAACCCCTTTCTCTCAGCCAACTCACCTCTGGCGGCTGGAACGACCTTTGGTTGGACGCTTGATTCTTTTGGCGCTTATTATACAGGTTCTTGGGATTCTGACCCCACTAAGAACGCGGATGGCGGTTATGACCACTTATTCACGTATCATTTAGCAGATTTGAAGGGAAAATCAGTCTACCTGCAAAATATAGATGGTAGCGACCCTTCTTTATACACCTTTAACGATCCTTACCTGTTAGCTTGGGAAGATATTTCCTTTGAAGCTGACGGTCTGTTAACTGACCAAGATTTCAACGATTTAACCTTCATCGTTGACCGTGTTGCCCCTGTGGCCGCACCGGAACCTGTGAGCACAGTCTTATTCTTGACAGGCGGTTTAGCCATGGCAGGAAACGAATTAAGACGCCGCATGAAGTTAGCGTAAGAATCGATTAAAAGTTTGTAATAAAAAAAGGAGGCCTGATTTTCAGGTCTCCTTTTTTATTTGTAAAGTCCTAGATTAAACGCAACGCTGGAATTGTAACAGTCAGCATTAATCTTTGAAGCTATTTCACGGATCTCAGCATTTTTTGCGGGTAAGGGATGTAGGATTTGGCTGTTTTACGGTATTAGTTCTTTTCTGGGAATAAAAATCCTCTGTCTTGCCATTACGTTTGATAATTGTAGTAAATGTCTATAAAAGTATTATCATTTCACTCCTTCTTCTCTAGTGTTTAGTTCTCTTTGAACAATCCTTGTTGAATAACGAAGTACACCCAAAAGTAAACGCAGTTGATCAGTGCTTAGCTTTGCCACATCCGTCTCTTTGAGATCTAAAAGATGTTTTAATTCATCCACTTTAATCATTATGCCTCCCTGCTTATTAGCTTTTATTTGAGGACTAGAAACTGAATGTTAATTGAGTATATAGAAAATCTCCGTCATCATTTCCTCCGGTTTGAGCCAGGTATTTACCAGCAATAAAGTGTGAATAACCAAGAACAAGTGTTGTGTATTGATTAATCTTGTAGCTAGACCATAAATCTAATTCATTACCAACATAGGTATTTAGATCAGAAGCTGATGCGCTTGGCGTGCGTGCCGCGGCGCGGGATGCAGAATAAAATGAATCTTTAGTTGTATCAAGATAAACAAAATGACTGTCTAAACTTAATTTTAGTTTATCAGTTGGGTTAAGGCTGACGCCCAAGCGATAGTTATTAAGGTTCTGTAAACCAACTAAATCCATATAACCATAAAATGCATGGTTAGCTGGATATAAATTATCAAAGGTATGTCTTGTGCCATCTGTTGGGTCGGTGTCGCCGCTAGCATAATTATATTCCGCTGATAAGCGCGGTTTCCATGGTGCTTTAAAGGTGTAGCCTAAAATAGCAACCCCCATCATTGCGCTGACTTTTTGGTCGTTAAAATCGCCGCACTGCCCAGCGAATTCTAATTCATAATCAAAATTATTAATGTCTTTTCCAAGTATCCGGCCGCCTATAGTGTATTCATCAACTTCACCACTGCCTGAGGGGCTGAAGCTTATATTTTTATTTGTTTTTCGGGTAAATAGATATTGCTCCAGCGCTAATTTTTTATCAACAGCTAAGCTAGCGTAATATCCGCCAAAGGTGTCCCTGGTTGAACGATCGTAAAAATCATTTCCTTCACGGGGACTTTTGTTTGCGGTTAGATTGCCGCCAAAAAGGTCCAATTTTATATTGGGTTCATTCCATACAAAGCTGATACGGCCCGCATCAAATGTTTGTCCGATATTTGACCAATCAGGGTCGCCCACTAAGCGGCCTGAACCCAGATTGAATGATTGCCGCCCAAAGATTAACTTAGAGTGAGGCACTACCCCATTTACCGCCACCAGATCATTGAGCGAAAGGTATAACTGACGAAAATCTAAAAAATGAACAGCTGTAGATTCGGCATAATATTTCATGTTTTCTGCACGAGAATCCTGAATTTGTGTAAATAATCCTATTTGACTTATCGGTGAATAGTCGAGGCTTACCCTTGT
>CAZCHB010000077.1:0-4300 GCA_964498235.1 uncultured Planctomycetales bacterium | reverse complement strand
AATGGTAAACATTTTTATCGGTAGCCCCATCCTTAAAATCAAAATCATCTTTATATTCCATCCTGTAACGCATCTGAACATCCATCTTCAGATTTGAAGGTAAATGTTTATTAATCAAACTTCCTGCCTGAGCTTGAGTGATAGAAAGTGTAAAGAGTATTGATAATAATGTAGTATTTAATTTTTTTAAATACATGCATTCTCCTTAATCTCTGATTTATCAGAACCGATATTTATAATCCGGCTAGTTGATAGTTTAATTTGTTCAACAGATTGTAAAATGTCTAAATTTGAGTTCACAATAATATTAATGGTTTGAGTTGCATTAATTAAATATTTATCAAATGCGAGAAGACGGTCTCTTGTTACTACTGTCGATTCTCGCATTTGATTAAAGACAATTGAGAATTTCATTCCAATTTCTCCAATCCGTGAGGCTTCTATGCTTCCCAGAACATCGCTACGCTCCAAATCCCTGATTATTTTGTTGATCATCTCGATGAAAGCGGAGATTTCCTTCACCCTGCTTTGCAAAGGGGTTAGAATATTGCTTACTTGTGAGAATGATTTTAAGAAATTATCAACTAAGAGTATTATGTTCTCATGCATCTCTATTAGTTCATTATCAGCAATTTCTCTCTGGCATGCCTCTTCAAGCAATTCACCCACAAAAAAATTGATCATTTGTGACTGAATTCTTGAGGTTGATGTTAAAAGGCCTAATTGTTTTGCTTGAATGGATATTTCTTTTGAATGTTTTGAAACTGAATAGGCATAGTTTTCAATTTCTTCTGAATCTCTTTTAATTGATTTCGAAATAACAGACAGCGCTGATCCATGCTCTCCCAAACGATAGGTTTCAATGCTTGAATTTAGAGCTAAAACAGAAATTAAATCTGAAAACTTAAGGACTAAATCAGTATTATCGTTTGTTATCCCCTCAACTTTTAGAAGACATTCAAATTCATTAAATAATTGATTAAATACATTGTTAACATGCTGGCAGTGCTTACTGATTTCAGCTAATAATTCTACTAAATCTTTCCCTTTATGGTTTAATTGTTTTGAGTTAGTTATGCTTTCCCTGGGCTCCAGGGAATCTTTTGAAGACTGTAAAAGTTTTTGGCGTACGTTTAGTTCCTCAACTATCATTTTGGACATGAATGAATCATAATCATTAAACCCTTTTGCCTGTAAAGTTTGGTTAAGCAAATCTAAAGAAGCATTCATGCCGTTAGATTCTTCTGCAGTCAAAAGTGATTTATATAAGTCAGGGATAATTTTAAAGTAATCACTGTAAGGTTTAAATCGAACTGAAAGATATCCGTTATGAATAGGAAAAACTGTGGCTAAAACCCAATAATATTTACCTTCCTTTGTCATGTTCTTTACATATGCCGTAATTGTCTTTCCCGCTTTGATGTAGTCCCATAGTAGCTTAAAAACAACCCTTGGCATGTCAGGATGGCGAATGATGTTGTGGGGTTTGCCTATTAACTCTTCTTTTGTGTACTGACTAATTCGAATAAAAACGTTGTTGCCTGTCAGAATATTTCCCGTTAAATCTGTCTTTGAGAAAAACAACTCGTCTAATTCGAAATTGCTTTCAATGTTTACAGGTTCTACAATTTTTGTTCTTTTTACCATTTTTTAACCCTTTTAATTTTTTATTAGTTGATCAACCGATTTTCCCATCTAGTCTTGGAGTAATTAATACGCGATAATAAATTGCTATAAAAAATACGAAAGCAATTATCCATAGCGTTTGGCTAAGAACAATCCATAGAATGTACTTAAATTCGCTAAAAATTGGGAATATGACGCGAATAAATGCACTGGTGATAATCGAAATGAATATAAAAGAAAGCATTTTAGGTGGTTCTAAGATGTTACGTCCAGTATGTCCCCACGCGACGCGCGCCATCATTCCTAATGTAAAAATGCCTATACCTCCCGCGGTGAACGCATGTATGGCTGAATCAGCAGGACGATCACCAATAACAGCGAAAAATTTTAGAATGAATCCAAGGATTAGAAATGTATACCCTAAAAATAATACCCACAATAATGGTTTTTTCCAAATTCCATGAGTGTACCATCCAGATAATCGAATAATATGGATGATAGCTAGCGCGCCTGAGAGCAACGAAACGATTAACGGATTTGGCCAAAAGATGTCAATAATAGAGAATGCGGCTAGAAAGATCATGCTTGCTAGATCTATAAGTCGGCTGTTACGTAAGGTTACTTGGTATCCAACCCCTCGTTCAATAAAAAAAGGCAGAACCCTGCGTCCAACAGTGAGTATTAAACCTACAATCATGTAGACGGCAAAACATAAAACTTTTCGTTCAACTAGAAAATCAGCATGAAAGAAAGCAGTATAAAATACGATAGCGCTTAGAGAAAGTAAAAGTATTTTAGAAATGACGGCAGATTGCTTCCATTGTTTCCTAAGGATAATGGGCCGTGAGACGCTTGCAACTAACAAAACAAGAAAAGCACAATTGGTTAGCATCATCGGCCATGTTGGAAATGAGTTCGGCATAAAAGCTAAGATGCGGGCGGCCAACCATAGTAAGAATAGAACTAACAGGGGTTTTCCGCTTAGCGTCGGTAATCCTGTCCAATTAGTAACAGCTGTTAAAAGAAATCCAGCGACAACAGCCATCGTATAACCAAAGATCATTTCATGTCCATGCCAAAGCGTTAACGGCATGGCTACAAAAATATTGCCGCCAATCGCATAAAAAAATAACCAAAGTAGCATTGATAAAACAGCATGAAACGCGGCTCCAAGGAAAAAGATGCGGAAACCTGTCTGCAAAATAACGGGAGGGTTATGTTTTAAAGCATTCATTAATTAACCTAAGAAATCGTTTAATGCATTATATTAAATAAAGAGTATTATGCCTATTCGTAGATTTACTTATTAGGTTACGTAATAATACGTATATCAGTAAAGAATTATTTTAAGAGAAAAAGCGAATTATCGAGAAATAATTTCAATAGTCTCCCCTTGGGTAAAGATTCCTTCCTGTAAAACCCTCGCATATATGCCACAACGGCCTTCAATGTCCGTTTTTAGGCGAGGATTAATACTATCTAAGACATAACAAGGTTTGCGCACCTTGGTTAATTCCAACATAACCCCGTTCGCGAATCTTAAGACTGTCCCCAATGGTAATTTATTAACATTTAGATATTGGACGGTTAAGTTCTCACCCGTTGCACCAGGAGGCAAACTGTATCCTTCGGATTTTAACTCTTCAAGCTTTTCGATATCTTGTAGGCAGACAGCTTGATGTACAACGCGGTGTTTTTCATGGTTGTGCCCATCACCTTCTAATCCTCCAATCCCAACAGAAATTCTGGGTTTAGGAAGTTTTGGGATTCCACCCGATGACACATTAATTGAAATAATTTGTCCCTTAGGCATATATCAGCACTGTATTCCTGAATTTTTACGGTCATAATAGAACCAATTTAGAAATAAACAAATGACGTAATAGACAGTAAATCCATAAACTGCGTATTCAGCATGTCCAGCTTTAATTTGTTGGCCAAAAATAATGGGAATAATAAATGCCCCATATGCCGCAATGGCCGAGGTCCATCCAAGTACGGGACCTGCTAATTCTTTCGAGAAAATATAAGGAATGCTTCGGAAGGTTGATCCATTGCCTAAACCTGTTGCGATAAACAAGATCATAAATAATATAAAGAATGGCCACCAATACATTTCTGGTGAGATTGCGGCTTTCGCTTTCACAATAAAGAATGCCACGCCCATTGCGGCAATAACCTGGATAACCGTGCTCCACGCCGTTACTTTTGATCCGCTATTAATCTTATCCGCTATCCATCCGCCGATTGGACGGATAAGGGCGCCGACTAAAGGGCCTAGGAATGCCCACACCATTGGATTTGGTGCATGCGGATTGACTCTTCCGTCAGGCAAATATCCAAATACATCTTGAATCAGTTTTGGAAATGACGCTGAATATCCTATAAAGGAACCAAAAGTCATCACATAAAGAATTGTCATAATCCATGTATGTTTATTACTAAAAATAGAAAATTGCTTGTCTAAACTTCCTTTAATTTCTTTGGGTGATAGGAATTTCATTAATAGTAACGTAAAAATAATTGTCACAGGTAAAACCACCCACATGCTCCATTTTAACTGTGTCAACAAATAGGCGCCGACACCTGAGGCTGCCAAACCAAAAATTGTTAATAAAACAATTTTAAAAAACTCTCCCGCATAATTACCTAATCCGGGGGTGGCTGTTTTCAA
>CAZCHB010000076.1:0-8852 GCA_964498235.1 uncultured Planctomycetales bacterium | reverse complement strand
CCCAAACCTATAAAAATCAAGTTTTTAAAGTCTTAGATCCTAAAAAAACAGAAATTGTGTTTAACAGCCATTGGCTTAATAAATTAACTCCTCAAGATATTTTGGAATTAACCGCAAAGACTACCGTGGCTCAGATGCTTGCGCGTGCCGATTTTAAGAAGCGTTTTGAATCAGGTAAAGAAATCAGCGTATTGGAATTTATTTATCCGCTCCTACAGGGCTACGATTCTGTTCATCTAAAAGCAGATGTTGAATTAGGCGGTAATGATCAGAAGTTTAATTTGTTGATGGGCCGTCAGTTACAAGAAAGTTATGGTCAGGCTCCGCAGGTCGTGTTAATGACCCCGCTTTTAGAAGGAACCGATGGTGTACAGAAAATGAGCAAATCATTGGGTAACTATATCGGCATTAATGAAAAATCTGATGATATGTTCGGTAAGGTGATGTCGATCAGTGATGAATTAATGCACCGGTATTATGAGCTGTTGACTGAAATGGATTTAAGTGCAGTTAAAGCAATGCATCCTAAGGAAGCAAAATTACAATTAGGCCAGATTATCGTTGAGATGTTTCATCCACAAGGCGAAGGATTTAAAGCCCGCCAACATTTTGAAAGCACCTTTAGCCAGCATAAAATTCCTGAGCAGGTTCCTGAGCATAAAATTGCAGATGGTCAAAAACTATTAGATATTCTTAGTGTTACGAAAATTGTTGGTTCCAGAAATGAAGGACGCCGTCTTTTGCAGGAAGGGGCGATTGCTCATGAAGGAATTGCCATTTCCGACGAGAACTGGGTGCCAAAGCTAGGTGTTATTAAAGTGGGCAAACGCCGTTTTCTTAGGTTAACGTAAATCGCTAAGAAAATTATTGACAATTGTTTGAAGGGCAGTTATACTTCCTCTTCATTCTTTTACAGGCATTTTCTGTATTTAGAATAGTTCTTTTTAATGTTTTAAAAAAGAAGCATTAATGCTGCAGGTGGATGTGAAATACGCCCCTGTAGCTCAGTTGGTAGAGCACGTCCTTGGTAAGGACGAGGTCAGCGGTTCAATACCGCTCGGGGGCTTATACTATATCATAAATCTTCTGTGACTCCGTAGCAGTATAGCGGGGGAGCGCAAGAAAATTGGAACTACAACATGCGCGAGACAATTCATTTTCAATGCACTGAGTGCAATCGTATTAATTACAACAGTACCAAGGACAAAAAACAGCATCCAGAACGTTTGGAGCTGAAGAAATTTTGTTCCCATTGCCGTAAGCGCGTTGTTCATAAAGAAACTAAAAAGTAACACAATGGATTTAGGCCTGTAGCTCCAATTGGTTAGAGCGAAGGTCTCCAAAACCTTGCGTTGAAGGTTCGACTCCTTCCAGGCCTGTTTATATTGTTGCAGATATGATAACGTGACTGTCGCAAAAGCGACAGGCCTGCTTTATTTGAGGGGAGAAAGAATTAACTTTATGATAGCGAAAGTACAGAGTTTTATCGGTGAAGTCATTGCCGAAATGAAGAAGGTCTCGTGGACGACGCGTAGCGAATTGATTGATGCGACGCTAATTGTCATATTCAGTTCAGCTTTATTGGGTGTTTTTGTTGCCTCTATTGATTTCGTATTTTCAAAAGGAGTAACCACGCTATTTAAATGAACATGAAATGGTACGTAGTTCATACACAAACAGGCGCAGAAGAGCGCGCGAGGGCAGGATTAGAAAGCCGTATTGCGACAACGCCTTTAAAGCAATATGTTGCTGAAGTAGTCGTTCCCACAGAACAGGTATCTGAGGTGCGCGGCGGAAAAAAACGGATTACAGCCCGTAAATTTTTCCCCGGATATCTGATTATTAAGATGGATATGAACAAGGAAAGCTGGTACCTGGTCAAGACAACGCCGGGGATTACTGGTTTTATCGGTCCGGGCCGTCAGCCTCAACCCCTGACCGATACGGAAGTTGATAATATCCTAAAGCGTACGCAGGAAACCGAAAGTAAACCTTCGCCTAAGGTTATTTTTGAAATCAGTGAGGCAGTTCGTATTGCCCAAGGCCCATTTGCGAATTTTAATGGTTCGGTCATGGAAGTTTATCCGGATCGCGGTAAATTAAAGGTCAGCGTTTCGATCTTTGGCCGATCGACTCTGGTTGAATTGGAATATTGGCAGGTAGAAAAGATATAGGGAATATCAATTTTTCAGCTGGGTTGCTGAAAAATTGATATAAATTCGCACAGGCTAACTTGTTGTTCGACTTGACTCATAATTTTTATACATGATGTTTGTCGACAGCAATGAACAAATTATAAGTCAAAGCAGTTTCCAAAAGTTAGGTGTTCATTTATGGCAAAAGAAGCAGTAGCGCAAATTAGATTATACGTTCCCGCAGGCCAAGCAAATCCGGCTCCTCCGGTTGGTCCTGCATTAGGTCAGCATGGTGTTAACATCATGATGTTCTGCAAAGCTTTCAATGATAAAACTAAAGGTAAAGATCCATTGCCTTTACCCGTTGTTATCACCGTTTACAAAGACAAATCGTTTGATTTTATTATAAAGACTCCGCCGACGTCTGCTTTAATCAAGAAGACGGCCAAATTGGCCAAGGCATCCGGTACTGCCGGTAAGGAAGTGATTGGTTCCTTGACCATGAAGCAAGTGGAGGAGATTGCTAAAATGAAGATGGATGATTTAAACACCATCGACATGAAAGAAGCAGTCATAACCATCTCTGGGACAGCCCGTTCGATGGGGATAGAAGTAAAGGGATAATATGGCACATACAAGTAAAAGAATGAAGGAAGTTTATAAGGCGGTCGGCAACGTCGAAGCTCCTGTTACTTTACAAGAGGCTATCGGCCGTTTGGCGAAAGCCCCGAAAGTTAAATTCGATGAGACCGTAGAAATGCATTTTAACTTAAACGTTGACTTAAAGTCTTCTGAGCAAGGCGTTCGTGGAACAGTTTCTTTGCCTCATGGGACGGGTAAATCGGTCAAGGTGGCAGTGTTTTGCAAAGGTGATGCTGTTGCTAAGGCAGAAGCGGCTGGAGCTGATTTTGTCGGAGGTACAGAATTAATCGAGCGTGTTGCCGGCGGGTTTATGGATTTTGATGTGGTTATTTCAACTCCGGACATGATGCGCGATTTAAGTAAATTAGGTAAGGTTTTAGGCCCTCGCGGCCTTATGCCGACCCCTAAGGCAGGTACGGTTACAACTGATGTTGAGCGTACTGTCAAGGAAGTCAAGGCTGGCCGTGTTGAATTCAAATCTGATAAGCAAGGCGGCATCCATTTAGGCATCGGTAAGCGCTCATTTGCTGAAAATAAATTAATTGAAAATGCCCAGTTTGTTGTTGAGGCAGTTAATCATGCAAAACCCTCGACGGTTAAAGGAAATTTGATTAAAAGCCTTTCCGTAGCCTCGACCATGGGGCCTGGGATTAAGGTGGTTCTATGAAGGTCGGATCAATCTATAGAAATAAAATGGCTTCCGCTGTAAAAGAGGGAGTCTCCAAAAAAAGCACAACGTTTGTGGTGAGTTTCCGTGGGGTTTCCTCCGCGAAGATGGATACATTGCGCAAAGATTTAAAGCGCAAGAAGGCTGATGTCCTTGTTTCTAAAACATCAGTGTCTCGCATCGCCTTTAAAGAAGCTCAATTAGAAACTTTAGCCGCTGCCATGACTGGTTCAACAGCTTTAGTCTTAAGTGATGCTGACGCCTCTGAGATCTCCAAGATCCTCGTCAAATTCGCAAAAGACTATGAAGGCTTTAGTGTCCAAGGTGGGATTTTAGACGGTGCAGTGCTTAACCCGTCACAAATTAAAACCTTGTCTGATTTACCTTCAAGAGAGGCTCTCTTGGCGAAGTTGATGGGAACATTTAACGCCCCGTTAACGCGTTTTGCAGGTGCGTTAAATGCTAAAACACGTGATTTCATGTCAATTTTACAACAGAAAAGTGAAAAGGTCTGACGCTTTTTTAGCGGCAGGCACGTTATTAAATCTGCAACAGTATAAACAGGGAGGAAATTAAGATGTCTGAAACAGCCGTTATAGAACTTTCCCCAAAGTTAGAGGGAATTTACAAAGAAGTCACCACGTTATCCGTCTTGGAGCTGGCTGAATTAGTTAAGGCCATGGAAAGCAGATTAGGTATTTCTGCTGCTGCTCCTGTTGCTGTCGGCGTCGCTGGCGGCGGTGCTGCTGCTGGTGCCGCTCCTGCGGAAGAAAAGACTTCTTTTGATGTTATTTTGAAGGAAGTTGACCCGGCTAAAAAGATCAATGTTATCAAGGAAGTCCGCGCAGTGACCAATTTAGGTTTAGCGGAAGCGAAGACTTTAGTTGAGTCTGCACCGAAGACGATCAAGGAAGCTGTTCAAAAAGCTGAAGCCGAAGAACTCAAGAAAAAACTTGAAGCGGCTGGTGCTAAAGTTGAACTTAAGTAATATTTCCTCGAATACAACGGGAATTAATTTTTTAGACTGACATTAACCTAACACATAGGGATGATTCATATCATCCCTATGTGTCATTGGCGGAAAATATGGATAAACTAAAGATTAGAAATTTTAGTAAATTCCAAGATAACTTTGAGCTTCCTAAGCTCTTGGATATACAAACGCAGTCTTATGAAGAATTTTTACAGCGCGAAATCCCCGGTGATAAACGCAAAGATCAGGGGTTGGAAGAAGTTTTTCGTGAAGTATTTCCTTTAGAAAGCTATGACGCGCAAATCCGTCTTGAATATATCGGCTACACCATCGGTAAAGAAAAATATTCTCGATATGAATGCCAGCGACGGGGGATGACCTATGCGGCGCCGTTAAAAGTTAAGCTCCGCTTAATCACGCCTGTTGATATTAAAGAACAAGAAGTTTATTTTGGCGATTTCCCCCTGATGACGGATACAGGGACCTTCATCATCAATGGTGATGAACGGGTTGTTGTTTCCCAAATCCAGCGTCCGCCGGGCGTGTCCTTTGAAGAAGAAACTCACCCGACGGGTAAAAGCATTTATTACGGCCGTTTGATTCCGTCCCGCGGTGCGTGGTTTGAAATCAAATATGACCTTAATGATGTATTGATTGCCTATGTCGACCGCCGCCGTAATTTCCCAGCCACTCAGATCTTGCGTATCATGGGATTGGGTAACAGCGACGATATGAAGAAAATGCTGGGTAATCAGTATGATAAATTAAAAAATACGATGGAAAAGGACCATACCACCACCAAGGAAGAAGCCTTGATGGATTTCTATCGTAAGATGCGTCCGACAGAACCTGCAACAGTTGAAGTGGCAGAAACGTTGTTTTTCCGCCTATTTTTTGATCCGAAGCGTTATGATTTAAGTAAGGTTGGCCGGCACATCGTTAATCGCAAACTTAATACCGATGTCCCTATGGACAATCGTGTTTTAGATATTGAAACTGTTGTCGCGGTGATTAAGTATTTAATCAGCCTCCGTGAAGGTACCGGCGAATGTGACGATATCGATCACTTAGGTAACCGCCGTATCAAGTCGGTTGGTGAATTAGTCCAAAATCAAGTGCGTATTGGTTTAGCCCGTCTTGAACGTTCCATTAAGGAACGGTTAGTCGTAATGAGCTCATTTGAGAATTTGACTGTTCATCATCTAATTAATTCCCGTTTATTCTCTAATCAAATTCAGGATTTCTTTGCGCGCAGCCAGCTGTCCCAGTTTATGGATCAGGTCAACCCGTTATCGGAAATGACCCATAAGCGCCGTATGTCAGCTTTAGGTCCCGGCGGTTTGTCCCGTGAACGCGCAGGTTTTGAAGTGCGTGACGTTCACCCGACCCACTACGGCCGTGTTTGCCCGATTGAAACTCCTGAAGGACCGAACATCGGGTTAATCGCGTCTTTAACCACGTGTGCCCGTGTGAATGAATTAGGTTTTATCGAAACACCATACCGCAAGGTTACCGACGGTAAGGTTAGCAAGAAGATCGAATATTTAACAGCTGACATGGATCAAGTTCGTTATATAGCTCAGGCCAATTCAACGATGGATAAAGACGGTAAGTTTAATGAACCGTTGGTAGCCTGCCGCTATAAAGGCGATTTTCCCCGGATGAAGGGCGATAAGGTTGAATATATGGATGTCTCGCCCAAACAATTAGTTTCCGTGGCGGCATCGCTGATCCCGTTCTTGGAACACGACGACGCTAATCGCGCGCTCATGGGTTCTAACATGCAGCGCCAGTCAGTGCCTTTGATGATCCCGGAAGTTCCTTTTGTGGGGACAGGGATGGAAGCGAAGGTTGCCCGTGATTCCGGCGTTGTGGTCATTGCCCAGAATGCCGGTACGGTTACAAAGGTTGATGGTAAAGAAATTGTTGTTGGAAAAGATGTTTACCCGCTAAAGAATTTCCAGCGTTCTAACGCTAATACCTGCGTGCATCAGCGTCCGATGGTTAAGCTAGGTGATAAAATTGAAGCAGGCCAAACCATTGCCGACGGCATCGGTACCCAGCATGGCCGTTTAGCCTTGGGCCGTAATGTTTTTGTGGCGTTTATGCCCTGGCGCGGTTATAACTTCGAAGACGCTATTTTGATTAATGAGCGTATTGTGCGTGAAGATGTGTTTACATCAATCCACGTCGAGCGTTTTGAATGCGAATGCCGTGAAACACGTTTAGGTAATGAAGAAATCACCCGTGATATCCCTAACGTCGGCGAAGAAGCTCTTAAGGACTTAACTGAAGAAGGTATTGTCCGCGTCGGTGCTGAAGTTAAGGCCGGGGATATTTTAGTTGGTAAAGTAACGCCTAAGAGTGAAAAAGAATTATCGCCTGAAGAGCGTTTATTACGCGCTATTTTCGGTGAAAAAGCCGCGGATGTGAGGGATACGTCCTTAACTTTATCTCCTGGGATTGAAGGGGTTATTGTTAACGTTGAAGTGTTTGCCCGTAACGAACGGGGACGTAAATCTAAGCAGGAAAAGAACAAGGAAGGTTCTGCGATCAACAAGATCAAGGAATATTACTTACAAGAAATTGAAATCATTAATAACGAAAAAGATCTTAAATTAAGTAAGATCTTGGGGATCGATAAGAAACGTGTCGGTAAGCTGACCTTAGAAGACATCGATGAAGGGTCTGAAGCCCGTGAAGTGATGAGCTTCTACGCGGATAAGATTGCTGAATTAGTGGAAGAAGAAGAGCGTGAACTTGACCGCGTCCGCCGTGGGGATGAGCTGCCGGCCGGTGTCTTAAAGCGTGTCGTTGTTTACGTAGCTACCAAACGTAAGTTACAAGTCGGGGATAAGATGGCAGGCCGACATGGGAATAAGGGTATCGTCTCACGCATTATGCCGGAAGAAGATATGCCTTTCTTGGAAGATGGACGGTCAGTTGACATTGTTTTGAATCCACTAGGCGTTCCTTCCCGTATGAACGTCGGTCAGTTGCTTGAGACCCACTTAGGTTGGGCTGCAGCAGCTCTTGGGTTTCATGCTGAAACACCGGTTTTTAATGGTGCTTCTGAAGATGAAATCCATGCCTTATTAAAACAAGCCGGTCTTCCTGAAGATGGCAAGGCTGTTGTTATCGACGGACATACAGGTATCCCATTCCAACAAAAGGTTACCGTTGGTTATATTTATATCTTAAAGCTTAATCACTTGGTCGATGAAAAAATTCACGCACGTTCCATTGGGCCTTACTCGCTTGTTACCCAGCAGCCTTTAGGTGGTAAAGCGCATTTCGGGGGTCAGCGTTTTGGGGAAATGGAAGTCTGGGCGTTGGAAGCTTATGGGGCGGCGTATACGTTACAGGAAATGTTGACGGTTAAGTCTGACGACGTTACTGGTCGCAGCCGCATTTATGAGGCCATCGTCAAGGGTGAACAGGCGCTTGCACCAGGCATACCTGAATCATTTAACGTTTTGGTTAAAGAACTTCAAGGTCTTTGCTTGGACATCCGTATGGAAAAAGCTGAAGGCGAAACCACTAAACAGGAAGAAGCCAAATAATGAGCAAAATCGATATTACAAAACAAGATCGAATTACAATTAGGATTGCCTCACCTGAGGTAATCATGTCTTGGTCAACCGGTCCTGTGCGTAAAGCAGAGACCTTAAATTACCGCACCTTGAAACCTGAAAAGGATGGTCTTTTCTGTGAAAAGATTTTTGGGCCTATCCGTGATTGGGAATGTAATTGCGGTAAGTACAAAGGCATTAAATTTAAAGGTATTACCTGCGACCGATGCGGTGTTTTAGTGACGCGCTCATCGGTGCGTCGTGAACGGATGGGGCATATTGATTTAGCATGTCCAGTGACCCATATCTGGTTTTATAAAGCGGTGCCTTCCCGTTTAGCGGCCTTGTTACAGGTTGGTTTACGTGATTTGGAAAAATTGATTTACTACGAAGAATATGTAGTTATTGATCCAGGCACAACACCTTTAAAGAAAAAGCAATTCCTTTCTGAAGATGAATATCAAGAAGCATTGGTTAAGCACGGCGGGGCTTTTAAGGCTAAGATCGGCGCTGAAGCTGTGCGTGATATTTTACGTGAATTAGACATGGGCGCATTATGTAAGAAATTGCGTAAAGATTTAGCCGATGCTAATCCGGCAGGGACGAATTTTAAGAAAATCGCTAAAACATTAAAGATTGTCGAAGATTTTAAAGTTTCAGGGAACGTTCCTGACTGGATGGTTTTAGATGTATTGCCGGTTATTCCTCCTGATTTGCGTCCGTTAGTTCCGCTAGAAGGCGGACGTTTCGCGACATCTGACTTAAACGATTTATATCGCCGTGTCATTAACCGTAATAACCGTTTAAAGAAATTAATTGATTTAAATGCGCCGGAAATCATCGTCCGTAACGAAAAGCGTATG
>CAZCHB010000075.1:0-8865 GCA_964498235.1 uncultured Planctomycetales bacterium | reverse complement strand
GGGGACATGATCCCGACATCCTGGTTGGAAGTCGGGATCGTGACCCTGCCTCGCCAGCAGGCGGGCCCAAGCTGGCTGCCAAGCAGGAAAGTATTAAAGGTGAAAGTCCGCCAATCAAAGATTGGCGAGATCTCGCCCAGAGGGTGGACACCCCAGATAAACCCCTTAACGATGTTGAAGGTATCTACCAGCAATACCTCCAATCCTTTAAAAAAGGCGCCTATAATTTCATTAAAGAAGAACAAGATCCTGTAACTAAGCAGATGATGCTCAGGAAATATTTTTCAGGAGGAATGGGTTTTGCTGGAAATATCAGTCAAGCCATGACCACAACTTCAATCGTTCCTTCTCATCAAGGGTTAATGGAGCATTTGACGGTTAATTGCGCGATGATCAGCCCGCTTTACGATACGCTAACATTAATTAATAAGCTTTTTCAAATGAAAGATCCAGAATATCCGGAATTAACACGAGAATCGGTAGAAATATTCTTATCGATGTATCAGGATGATGGAATGGTTAAGGGATATGTACAGGATATCTTAGCAATATTAACAGAAAGAAGCACCTTAAGTTCTAAAGCCGCTGCGATTAAGGATTATTTGAGTCAAATGGATCAACGTTTGCGTTTTAATGATGAGTTCAATGAGGCGTTGGATGAATTATTCAACTTAGCGGCCCAATCAATGGCATTTGATCGTGTATGGCCTGTGCAAGAAGATAGAGACTTTACGGAAATGTTAAAACAAATATTCGGGCTTTTAAGATATGCGCATCTTAAAAATAATTTAAGCATAAGATTTGCTTATGAACTTGCAGAAAGGGAAGCATATATTAAGAGCGCAATAGAGATACTTAAGATGCTAACCCAAGAATTTGAATTTTTAGCTCAAGATAATAAAATCCTGATTGAGTTGATTGCTGAGTATGTCAGGACATATGATTATATCCATTTTGTAACTGATGCGCCGGATTATGAAGAGGCAGAAGAATCAGAGAGGGAGTTACGTGATCAGTTATTAAATATTATCCAAAATAAAGGCATTAAGGGGCTAAAACCCAAGGACATAATAAAACGAATCGAGTTAATTGCTCTTCAACATGAGCTTCCTAGAGATTTTCTCATTAAGAAAAGACCTATTTCCGGAACTAAGAGTGTAAATCCGGCACAATTATCTGGTGCCGAGACGATCTCAGGGATGATTCAAACTCCTCAACAAGAAGGCAATAAGTTTCATGTGATGTTAAAAGCGCAATTAGAAAAACAAGGCCTTTCTTATCAGGATCTTGCGGAACGGATGGGGATGTCCCATGTTTCTATATGGAGATATTTTCATAAATCGATGTATCCTGTGAATGCAATTACGTTGATAAAATTATTGACTGTATTGCGTTTTGATCAGAATCAAAGAATTGTCATGTTCAGGTTTTGGATTAAACACAAGAAGCGGACATTCAAGAGCTCTGTTTTGGGCGAAAGCATCAGGGAGGCGCGGGTATTAAGAAAATGGACGCAGGAGGATTTGGGTTCCCAACTGGATCTCAGTTACCCTTCTAAGGCTGTTATCATTAGATGGGAAACAGGAGAAGTGATCCCGACAGATGACAATTTAAGAAAATTAGAGAAGCTGTTTAGGCTTACGCCGGGTTATTTAATTGGCATTAAAAAAGATGAAAGTGATCAACGAAAGGATAGTTTAGTCCAGAATGGGGGGATTGATTTAAGTACAGTTAATATGGATTCACCTTCCGGCCGTAGTATTCAATTTAAGCTTGACCCAGCGCAAATATCCCTATGGCAAAAGGCGCCGGGGATAAATTTTACGATTGAAAGTTTAAAGCCGATGATGGATGTAAACTTATTCTTAAATGGCTGATTATAAGAGCTAGCCCAAATAAAATTCTTAGCTAAAACCGTCAAAATGATTTATAATTCCCTTTCCTAAAATACAAGGCAGAGATGGATAATCAGAATAAAACAGTATTCGTCGCCATGAGCGGGGGAGTTGACTCTTCGGTAGTGGCCGGCATGATCAAGGAAGCGGGCTACAAGACCGTGGGGGTGACTATGTGTTTTAATATCACCCATCCTAATTCTGATAAGCCGTCTTGTTGCGGCATCGACGGCATTGCCGATGCCAAGCGCGCGGCGGAAATCCTGGACATTCCTCACTATGTGTTTAATTTCGCGGCCGACATCAACGATTACATTATTGATAACTTCACCAATGAATATTTAAGCGGACGCACGCCTAATCCTTGTGTGCGCTGTAATCAGCATTTGAAATTCGGGACGCTGTACAAGAAAGTCAAATCACTTGGCGCTGATTATATTGCCACTGGACATTATGGCAAGATAGAGTTTGATCAAGGCCGTAATAATTTCGCGCTAAAGAAAGCCGTTGACCCGCGCAAAGACCAGTCGTATTTTTTATACAGCATGAAAAAAGAAACCTTGCCGTCGGTGATGTTTCCTTTAGGAGCAATGACCAAGCCTCAAGTCCGCGCCTTGGCGCATAAATACGGCCTTAACACCGCCGAAAAGCCTGAAAGCCAGGATATTTGTTTTGTGCCTAAGGAAGGGTATAAGAAATTTATCGAAGACCGCCTAGGTAAAGAAGTGATGAAGCCGGGTCCTTTTATTGATGAAGCCGGCCAAGTCGTCGGTGAGCATAAGGGCATTGCCTATTACACCATCGGCCAGCGTGATAAATTAGGGATTGCCTTAGGTTATCCCGTATATGTTTATAAGATCGACCGCCTCAGTAATGCTGTCCATGTGGGAAATTTGGACAAGCTTTATTCCAAAGGTTTTATCGCCAATGAAGTCAATTGGGTGAGCATGGAAATTCCTCAAACAACGCTAGAAGTCGCCGCCAGAATTCGTTATAATTCTCCTGAAGTCAAAGCGTATATTACTCCAATTGATGGAGAACGTATCCGTGTTGAGTTTGCAGAGCCGCAAAAATCAGTAACGCCCGGACAATCCGCCGTATTTTACGACGGTGATGTTGTTTTAGCCGGGGCGGTTATTGATGAGGTCATCTAAAATAAAACAGGAGAACCCCATGAGTCAGATTATTGCCGTGATTTTGCTAGCTGTTTTTCTTTTGCCGTCGGTGTTGTTAGCAGGCGCTAACCCGGCGCGCCAAGCCGCCCAACAGCGCGGGACAGAATCTCCGGCAGATGGAATCTGGCACGTGTACGACCGCGCAGGCGTGTTGGTGCGCGAAGAAAATTACCGCAGCTACCGTTTAGACGGTGAAATCAAGAATTTCTATCCCTCCGGTGCGGTTAAAGAAATAATTCATTACATCGACGGTTACCGGCAAGGAGAGACAAAGACATTCTTTGAAAACGGCAGTTTGCAAAGTGAAGCCCAATATGTTAGTAATAATTTCCATGGATCAGCCAAGCGTTATTATGAAAATGGACAAACGGAAAGTTTATTTACCTATAAGACAGGCCAATTAGACGGTGAGAAGAAAACCTTTTACAAAAGCGGCGCGCTTAAACAAATTACCAATTACAATAACGGCGTCATTTACGGAACCTCGTTAACCTACGGTGAAGACGGGGCTGTTTTAGTTGAAGAGCAATATAATGAAAAGGGTGTATTATACAGCCGTAAAGAATATACCAAGGACACCTTAACCGCAGGCACAGTCGCGGTTTCTTCTGCAAAGCCGGCGCTTAAGGAAGAAAAGAAGGCTGATAAAAAACCTGATGTGAAACCTGATAAAACAGCAGATGTAAAAACTGCCCCTACAACAAAGCCATGATAACCCTTAATACGGATTACCTCAAAACTTTCGTCGATAACGGCGAATTAAAGTCTATCTTTCCTTTGGTCCAAAAGGCCCATGATCAGTTGCACCGCAAAAGCGGTCAAGGTGCTGAATTCACCGGCTGGATGGATTTGCCAACGCGCATTCCTGATACGCTCATTGATGAGTTAAACCAATTGGCCGCTCAAGTGCAAAAAGATTCTGATTGCCTGGTGTCGATAGGGATCGGCGGTTCCTACCTAGGCATTAGGGCGACCTTAGAATTTTTAGGCGGCGCATCAAAACTGCCTATTTACTACGCGGGGCATAATATTTCAAGTGATTATCTGCACGGACTTTTAGAAACATTAAAAGATAAACGGGTGACCGTGGTGGTGATTTCCAAGTCAGGGACTACGACGGAACCAGCCATTGCTTTCCGGGTGATTAAGAAATTATTAGAAAGTAAATATAGCGCTGAACAATTAAAAAAGCGCATTATCTGCGTCACAGATGAAAAAAAAGGAGCCTTGCGAGTTATCGCGGATAAGGGCGGATTTAAGAGTTTTGTTATTCCCGACGATGTGGGCGGACGTTTTTCCATCCTGACTCCGGTCGGTTTAGTGCCGTTGGCCTTAGCGGGGGTGGATATAAAATCGTTAGTTGAGGGCGCGCGTAAAGCCCAGGCCGAGTATGCGGTCTGTGATTTAGAAAAGAATACCTGTTATCGTTATGCCGCAATCCGTAATATTTTATACGGCAAGGGGAAGAAGATTGAAGTGCTTTCTTCTTTTAACCCTAATGTGTCCCATGTTGCTGAATGGTGGAAACAGCTTTTTGGAGAAAGCGAAGGCAAAGGTCATAAGGGCATATTTCCTGCCTCATTGATTTTGTCGACGGATTTGCATTCCATGGGACAAATGCTTCAAGATGGCGAGCGGACCTTATTTGAGACCTTTATTGCTATTGATAAGCCTATGCATGATGTGCTGGTGCCAGCAGATGTCCAGGATTTAGACGGCTTCAACTATATTGCCGGTAAGGGCTTTGATTTTGTCAATAAAAAGGCCTACGAAGGGACCGCCGCGGCGCATTTTGAAGGCGGCGTGCCGAATATGACTATTACCTTGTGTAAAGCTGACGCTTTTCATTTAGGACATCTTTATTATTTCTTTGAAAAAGCCTGCGGGATTTCAGGATATGTCTTAGGTGTTAATCCATTCGACCAGCCGGGTGTAGAAGCCTACAAGAAGAAGATGTTTGCGCTTCTTAAGCAATCGTAATAGAATACTGGCGTTATCAACCTTTAATTGCAGGAGTTTTTTATGGGACGCATCGGATTTCCAGAATTAATCCTCATCTTAGTTGTTTTTGTCATTTTCTTTGGCCCTTCCAAATTGCCAGAGATCGGCGCGGCCATCGGTAAGGCAATCCGTGAGTTTAAAAAATCGATGCGCGATGTTCAGGATGAGATAAAGAAACCGATTGAAACTGATGCGAAGTGACATCCTCAGAATTATTTAATTCGTTTTTAAAGCATTTAGATGAATTACGCTCAAGGGCAGTTAAATCCTTGGGCGTTCTTTTTTTTGCCTTTCTTGTTTGTTTTTATTTCGCTGAGCAAGTGCTGGGTTTTATCATTAAGCCTGCGGGTCATTTGGTATTTACAACGCCCGGCGGCGGGTTTTCAGCCGTCAGCACGGTCGCCTTTGTCATGTCCTTGATTATAAGCTCGCCGTACTTAGTCTATCACGTGTGGTCATTTATCGCTTCAGGGTTAAAACCCAACGAACGCCGTTTCGCCTATATTTTTGCGCCGCTATCGCTTTTGTTTTTTCTCTCAGGCGTAGCTTTTGCCTATTATGCCGCGATTCCCCTGTCCTATAAATTTCTGATGGGCTTTGCTTCAGAAAACTTAACGCCGATGATCACCGTCGACAATTACCTTTCTTTTGTCGCAAATATGGTTATTGCTTTTGGGGTGACCTTTGAAATGCCGCTTATTATGGCGTTCTTCGCAAAATTAGGAATTGCCTCTCCGGAATTCCTGCGCCAAAAACGGCGTCATGCCATCATTATCCTGCTGATCATCTCCGCCATCCTAACGCCGCCGGATATTGTGTCTCAACTACTGCTTGCCGCCCCGTTAATTGTGCTGTATGAATTGGGAGTGTTATTTGCTGGATATTTTTATAAGGGGAGTCACCCTTGAGGAAGGGTATTTGGGGCCTACTAACACAAAACCCTCTGAGGTTTTCAGAGGGTTTTATGCAGTAATTGTTTGAAAGCAGCTTACTTCTTTTTTGCTGTTTTCTTCTTAGCAGCTTTTTTCTTAGTAGCCATGATGGTCTCCTTTCTTAAGGATTGATTTGTTACTTAAAATATTAACACACTATGTATCAGATGCAAAAAATTTCTGAAAAATTTTTTTAGGTGCGTGTTTTTATGGACGCGTTTTCTCGTCGGAGAGAAATAATTATATGAGAAATATAAAATCTTTGTATGTGCATATTCCATTTTGCGTGAAAAAATGTTTATTTTGTTCATTCGCAGTGTCAATTGGAGCTGGGCACCGTGTTGATGAGTACTTAAGAACGCTTGAATATGAAGCGCTCCAATATAAAGGGCAAGCGATTAAGACGGTTTATTTAGGCGGAGGCACACCGTCGTTTCTTAATACATCACAGATGAAGCGTTTGGTTGAGATGATTAAATTTAATTTTCAACTAAGCGGCGGCGCGGAATGGTCGATGGAGTCAAATCCGGAGGGTATTGATGAGGCGCGTGCTAAGGAGTTTAGGGCAATGGGTTTTAAGCGCATCAGCTTGGGGGTGCAAAGTTTTAATGACGCGTATTTGAAATTTCTGGGACGGGCGCACGATAAAGCGCGGGCGCTTGCCTCGTATCAGCAGTTGCGTAATGCGGGTTTTAATAATATTAATATTGACCTTATGTATGGTTTCCCCGGGCAAACCCGCCAAGATTTAAGCGATGATATAGAAACCGTGGTTGATTTAAACAGTGAGCATGTGTCAATTTATACTTTGACGGTGGAGCCCAACAGCCGTTTTCATGCCAAGCAAATGAAGTTAGACAGCGACGAAAAGCTAGCAGATGATTATATTTTTGTCACTGAGCAGTTAGAAAAGGCCGGATTGAAACAATATGAGGTCAGCAATTTTGCGCGGGCTGGTTGTCAGTCAGCACACAATCGGGTCTACTGGGAAGGCGGAGAATATATCGGGCTTGGGCTAGGGGCGCACTCTTTTGTGGATAGGAAACGTTTCTGGAATACGGGTACGCTTAATGATTATATTGAACGTATGAGCAAAGAAGGTCAAGCTCTTGGGGGCCAAGAAGAATTATCGGACAGGACTATGCTTAGCGAACGGTTAATTTTCGGCTTGCGGATGAATGAGGGGGTCAATCTTAGAAAGCTGGAAGAAGAACTGGAGTGGAGCTTCCCTAATGAAACACATGAGTCCATTAAGCAATTTATTGAGGACGGGTTTTTGATCGTGCAGGGTAATCTTGTCAAGACGACTTTAAAAGGCCGGTTAGTCTTAGATACTATTGCCGCACGGCTGATTTAAATGATTTTGATAGTGCGTTTATGAGCGTCAGCGATGAGTTGGCTGTGGCCAAAGAGTTTTAAGAGCGTGTTGGCCAGCAATTGTTTGAATTCCGGATGTAGTTTTAGGGTTTGTAAGATACGCTGGGATGTTTTAAGCCTGACGGCGACAGCCGACAGCGCGTAATCAAGACTGCCGGATTCAATGAATAGTTTTTTGATTCTTTCCAAGTCCTCGAGGGTTTTATGCGGCGCGTTAAATATTCTTAAGAACTCTGTTTTAGCTTTTCCTTTTAATATCCTGTTGGCGTGGCAGACAAGCAGGGTTTTCTTTCCCTCAGCCAAATCACTTAGGATCGACTTGCCGATTTTCTCTTCTGTTTCATAAATACCAATAATATCGTCTTGAATTTGGAAGGCTTGGCCGATGAGGATGCCGAATTGGGATATCTTTTTCACTTGGGGCTTATCTGCGCCGGCTAAGATAGCGCCGGTCACCATCGGACAGTCAAAGGTGTAGCGCGCGGTCTTTAAGGTGTAATTTAAATACACATCTTCTTCCTTAACTTCATTTAAGGTGCTGACCCCGTGTACCGTATCAATAAACTCGCCCATGGCGGTGAACGCGGCGGTTTGGATAAAATATTTAAGCGCGCGTTCCTTGCGCTCAAGAGGCTCGTCGATGGATAGGAAGGCGTCGATGGCTAAGGCATAGACAATATCGCCTGCGATGATGCCTAGGTCAATCCCCAGCTTGTCAGGATCCGGTGTTTTGACCGTATGGGCTAACACTTTGTGCATGGTGGGACGGCCGCGGCGTAAATCAGAGCGGTCAATGATATCGTCGTGGATTAGCATAAAATTATGCAGGAATTCCATGCAGGTCGATGCATTGTATAGTTTTTTGGAAATCTTTTTATTTAACGGCGCGTAGCCCTTATAGGTCAGGATAAGCAGTAAGGGGCGGATGCGCTTGCCTTCCCGCAGGGTGAATTCGCGGATGCTTTCAAAAAGAAGCGGGGACACCAGATGCAGTTTGTACTCTTTCTTGACAGTATCTAAGAAAGAAGACAAGCTAAGGTCAATATTTTTGCGGATTTGGTCAATCATGGGGGGTATATTAAGGCATATCCAAAGAATTGGCAAAAGGTATTTATATATGTTATCTTTTGTCCATGTTTTCGTATTTATATTATAGGCGCTTAATGACCTTAGGGCTTGTTTTTGCTATGTTAGGATCTTTTCGCGCGTGTCCGCAGGCCATGGCTAACAGCATTGCTCTGCCATCTGGAGCAAAGATCACCGCTTTAAGCACTGCCTATACCCCGGCCCATTTGCAGGGCGTTGTTATTGACCCAACCAATCCTTTTAAGTTTGATTTTTTAATCCATCAAGGGGATGCCCGTCTTAATGACAAAGAAAAAACCCAAGAGTACGCCACGCTGGTAAAATATTTCTTAGCCTCATTAACCATTGCTGACCAAGACCAATGGGTCAATTTATCCCCTTATGAAAAAAACAGGATTA